>JBEKVW010000001.1:0-50885 GCA_049513695.1 Dehalococcoidia bacterium
CACCTTTTCCCCCTCGCTCAACCCGGACGTTATCTCGGTCTGGGTCTTGCCCTGCAGGCCGATCTTCACCGGCCTCTGCTCGGCGATACTGGTTTTTTCATCCTTCCAGACGAGCACATAATAGTCGCCGCTCTGACCGCTGATAGCAGCATTGGGCACCAGCAATACATTAGTATGCTTATCTATCGATATCTCTGCTGTGGCTGTCATACCGCCCGCCAAATAGGCGGCGTCCCCGGGATTAAGCGAGATCTCAACCTTGTAACTTGCCATCTTAGTATCAAGCGTTCCAAAGGGTGATATAAAAGCCACCTGGCCTTCGAAGGCTTTGCCGGGTATAGCATCGACGTAAACTAAGGCCTTCTGCCCCTTGGCAATCTTGAGCACGTCAATTTCACCGACTATCCCGACCATCCTGATAGAGGAAGTATCAACCAGACGTGCCACATAGGAATCGATGGGGAGGCCGGTCACAGAGTACCTCTGTGTTATCATGTCCCCTTCATGCAAATTGACCTCCACGACCTGGCCGTCAAAGGGGGCCAGCAACTCGGTCTTAAGCAACGAAAGCTTGGCGCGGTCCAGGTTGATAATGGCGGTCTGTATCCCGATGTTATAGTCACGCAGGGCTTTCAAATTTAGCCCCTGCCTGTAAGTGGAGATGTTTTCATCCAGTATCTTGTTGCTCAATTCCAGGTCGTGGCGCACCGAGCTCAGCGTCTGAGCAAAGCTGACCGGATCAACATCCTTCTGTCCGGCCATAGCCTGCAGCTTATCCATCGAGGCAAGTATCTCGTTGATCACGGTATACACAGTGCAGGTATCGACAGATGTCGCATCGGTGGGCAGGTGGGTGATCCTTTTGACCACGTCATAGGTAGAAGACATCTCGGTAAGCATATCCTGGATGGCGCTGACCGCACTCCCGTATTCTCCGTCTTTTACCTGCTGCTGGATGGAAGTAATTACATCCATTTCGGAAGAAAGGCGCTGGATGGCCGCGGCAGCGTCCTGGCTGGTATTTATTACCTGGCCAACATCATTTATAAGGTCCGGCCTGATCCGGTTGAATGCCGGGTCGCTGTAGATTTTCCCGGCCGCCTCGATATCATAGTTAGCCAGCGAAATCTGTTCGGCCGCGTCTTCATACTGGCCCGTCTGCAAAAGCGTCTCAGCCTTTTGCATCTCTTTTAATGCAAATTCAAACCGATAAAGGGCAACGGCATCGCTATAGAACGAAGGCGCTCGCGTGCAGCCGCAGCAAACGGTCTCCACTACGTTATTGATGGCCAATTCAAGCCCGTACTGGGCTGTCTCGACATTCTGTTTCTGGGCTGTATCGTCCAACTGGGCAATCAGAGCACCGGCCTTAACCATGTCTCCCCTCTGTACATAAACCTTTTTAATCTGGGCGCTGTAGGGCTGGGTTAAACTGAACATAGATGTGTCAAAATAGAGGTTCACGGCATCGGGCATCTCTATATCCCCATTAGCACTGACCGTTACTTCTAAATCGCCACGCTGCACAGTGGCTGCTGTCTGCTGCTGGGTTAGGGGACTGCTGCTGCATCCTCCCGCGATAATAGACACCGCCAGTACAACTGTTGCCATCTTAACAAGCCACGATTTACTCATAGTTGTGATACTCCCTGTATAAACTCATACCTGAACGGCTGCTTACATTCAATACTAAAATCATGAACCATAGTTTACCTTGCTTACAATGTCGGTAAAGGCTTCCAGTGCGCCGGAAAGCGTCAGTAGATCATTCATGTCCAGCGTCGACAGGCTTCTTTTGATCTCGTTCCGCATGATCTTTTTCCTGCCGGTAACGAAACGCCTGCCTTTCTCAGTGATGACTATATTTTTAATCCTTTTATCGTTGCTATCAAGTTCACGCTGAGCATAACCCTTTTCTATAAGTTTATCCAGCAGAGAGGTCGTATTGGATTTGGATATGCCCAGCCTGCAGCTTATGTCCGAGGTCTGCAAAGTGCCCAGTTTCATTATCATGGCCAGCACATGGAACTGCATATTGCCGGGGTTTACGCCCGCTTTGGTATGGGCAACCTGGAATATTTTGCGGTAGAAGAGAGGAAGAAATATAAACAGGCTGTCCATTATGCTGTCGAGCTTTACGTCTTCCGGTTTTTTGGCCATTGATATTGAAATAGGTTGCCGGGTATTTTGTTCTATTTATATAACTTTTTTCAGCATATGTCAACTGCTTACCCCGTACGTATGATATTGTTATACTTTTCGACGTTACAAACTACAAGACAGTCAGGGTGCCGAAAATACATTTGCAGCTGTCAACATCCAGCAAAAATTTACTGCTCCTGAAGCGCAGATTTTGACGGCTACATGATATTGTTCAACTTGGTTAATAGTTCAAGTTGAGTTTCTAATGATTTAGAGATTTCAGTTATTTCATCCGGATCTAATTTTGCAAAGGTATTTAATACATATTGCTTTATGATTCTTCTTTTCTTTATTATAAGCCTTCTACCTTTATCGGTTACGCTGATTTTTATTACCCGCCTGTCTTTATCATCATGTAAACGTTGAGCATAACCCTTATCAATCAATTTATCAACCAGTGTAGTAACGTTCGGCCTCGATATGCAATAGATTTTACTTATCTCTGAAGGCATCATCTCTCCGGTCGCCAATCCCTCCAGTATAATAGTCTGCATATCAGACGAGCCAATTTTTGTTTTCATCATAGTGTTGAAAAGCACTTTACGCACGATCACAGGAAACAGCATCATCACATCGTCCACGATATTGCTCAGGCGGTTGTTGATCTCTGATTCCGGCAATTCTTTCACACGCAGCTAATTATGACATAGGAATCGATCCTTGCGCTGTATTTTGCCACCGCTTGCTATGAAACGCAACCTTCCCCCATACCTTTATCTTTGTTTTCCAAATTATGACACCCAAATGGGTAATGTGCGGATATTCTATGCTGGCAACATATAAGCCTTCTATGGTAAGGCATTGACAAGCTCCTTACCGTAGAAGCCTTATAATATAGTAAAGATGACCGATTTTGATATAGCTTTATAATATAAACCCAAGAGGTATCCTGCAATTATTATTTCGGGCTATCTGTAACTAATTTAGTGTTATTCGCTCTTCTCTCTAGCCTGTTTTATGCGGTTACCAAGAGCGTCCAGCTTTTCTTTCAGCATTTCCTTAGTTTCCTCTCCAGACCTGGGCGCATTGAATATACCTATGGCAATGCCCAGAACCGTGCCGACAATCAGACCCATAAAAAATTTTTCGCCTGCTTCGTTGCTCATTAGTTAATCTCCTTTCCAGTTATAATTTTGTTAATGAAACGGATACCCTGATTAATTCCCCTGAAAGTAGCGCCGATTTTGGACAGCGGCTCAACAACCTCTTTATTTGCCTGATCAGCTATTTCTTTTACCCTTTCAGCGGCGGCGTTGAGGGACACCATAGTGGCTGCGGTCTGCCTGTAAATACTGGCCACTACTACACATAGATAGATTGTTGCCACCGACGCTATGACGCCCCACACGATCAGCACAATGTCACGGAACGATGATAAGTCCATCCGGGAATACCTCCTGAGTTTATATTAATTTGGTACGCAAACTATATCTGAAATATTCTTATGTATCGATAACTATTATTATTTTATTATTATTATATTTATATAACTATCGTAATAATTTGTCAATAGGCCCGCCTTCTATGTGTCAATTGCTTGCCCTTGAACGTGCGATACTGCTATACTATCCGACGTTGTGAACTACGAGACTATAATAGGGCTGGAGGTACACTCGCAACTGCTGACGCGCAGCAAGATGTACTGCCCCTGCAGCGCAGAGTATGCCAACGATCCTCCCAATACCCACGTCTGCCAGGTATGCATGGGTATGCCGGGCGTGCTGCCCAACATAAATGAGCAGGCGGTTATTTTCACCGTCAAGACCGGCCTGGCCCTCAACTGCACCGTCCCCGAGCATGCCAAGTTCGACCGGAAAAACTATCCCTACCCGGACCTGATGAAAGGCTACCAGATATCGCAATATGACATGCCGATGTGCGTCAAGGGCTGGCTGGAAATCGATATAGCAGGTAAGAAAAAGAAAATAGGCATTACCCGTGTGCACCTGGAAGAAGACGTGGCCAAGCTGACGCACCGCACTTCGCCGGAAGGCGAAAGCTACAGTCTGGTGGACGTCAACCGCGCCGGCATGCCGCTAATGGAGATCGTGAGCGAACCGGACATGTCTTCGCCCGAGGAAGCCCGTCTTTACCTGGTCAAGCTGAGATCGATCCTGCAATACCTGGGCGTATCCACGGGCAATATGGAAGAGGGAAGCTTCCGCTGCGATGCCAATATCAGCATTCGGCCCGAGGGTACTAAAGAATACCTAGCCAAGGTTGAAGTCAAAAATATGAACAGCTTCCGCGCCGTCTATCGCGCACTGGAATATGAAGCCCAGAGGCAGCGGGAAGCCATGGCTAAAGGTGAAAAGATCGCTCAGGAGACACGCGGTTGGGTTGATGATAAAGGTATTACGGTAAGCCAGCGGAGCAAGGAGTATGCCCACGACTACCGCTATTTCCCTGAGCCGGATTTGCCACCCCTCTCCTTCAGCCGGCAGACGGTAGATAAAATCAGAGCGGGGCTGCCCGACCTGCCGGAAAAGGTCTATGATGAGCTGATAGCTGAATACGACCTCCCTCCGTATGACGCGGAGCTAATAACCCAATCCAAACATTATGTCGCCTATTTCAAGACCAGCATCGGGTTGGGAGCGAAATCATCGACCAACGTGAAACAGAGGGCCAAGACCATAAGCAACTGGATGCTCGGCGAGTTCACCCGGCTGCTTAACGCAAAAAACATCAAGGCGGAGGAGGCCCATGACAGGGTGCCGGAGGCCAATTTCGTAGAAATGCTGGACCTGGTTGAAAAGGGAACTTTAAGCGGTCCGCTGTCCAAAACGGTCTTCGAAGAGATGTTCAACAGCGGCAAAAAGGCGAGCACGATTGTAGCTGAGAAAGGGCTGGTGCAAATCAGCGACAGCGGAGAACTTGCTATAATTGTAGACAAAATAATTGCAGATAACGAAAAAGCGGTTGTAGACTATAAGGCGGGTAAGGAAGCTTCTTTGACTTTCCTCATGGGCCAGGTTATGAAAGCTTCCAGGGGCAAGGCCAACCCGGCGGTAGTCAGACAATTGATCGTCGACAAACTCGGAGGAAATTAATATGCCAATTTATCTGATCATAGCACAGATAGTGATAGCGCTTGCGCTTATAGCTGTGCTGACTTTGCAGGTTAAGGGCGGCGGCCTCGGCGGTATCTTCGGCCAGTCCGACGGCGTTTACAGGACCAGGCGCGGCGTTGAAAAAACGCTATTTCAGGTCACCATAGTCCTGGCCGTTATCTTTATAGCGCTTTCGATTGTTATCGTCAGGGTCAGCGCTTCGTAATTTCGGGGTATCAGCATGTCACGGGTTGTCACATTGACGACCGACTTTGGCATCAGCGACGGTTATGTCGCAAGTATGAAAGGCGTCATACTTGGCATAAATCCGCAGGCTAACATCGTAGATATCACACATGCCATAGCTCCCCAATCCATCCGTGAGGCCTCATTCATCCTGCATACCTCATGGCGCTTTTTTCCCGAAGGCACCATTCATGTCATCGTAATCGACCCGGGCGTGGGCAGCCACCGCCGGGCGGTCATTTTCAAAACGCCAACCGCGACTTTCGTTACGCCGGATAACGGCACCCTAAGCTATATATTGCACGAGCTCTCAGCTGAAAAGTCAGCGCAGGCCGTCCCACTCTCCGACCAAATCGCTAAGCGGGCGCTGCCCGAGGGGTGCGAAGCGGTCTCCATCACTAAGCAGGAATATTGGCGCCATCCTGCAAGCTCCACCTTTCATGGACGCGACATTTTCGCCCCGGTGGCAGCACATCTCTCCCTCGACCTGCCTGCCAAAGAATTCGGCGAGAGCATTGAAAGCCTCAATGCCTTCCACATCCCCATCCCATTCAAGGACCCCACCGGGCACATAATCGGCCAGGTCATACATATAGACAGATTCGGCAACGTCATAACTAACCTGAGAAGCCGTGACATACCGGCGGCTGGTGCCGCAGTGGAAATAAAAAATCAGAGGATAGCCAACACCAGCAGCTATTATGCGCAGGGCAAAGGGATGATGGCGATCATAGGCAGCAGCGACTATCTCGAGCTTTCATTGAAAGATGGCAACGCGGCCGCTTTTCTGGGTATACGTATCGGTGATACGGTTAAAATCCTCAGCACCCTGCCGCGCTGACGGCTATTTGGCAATCTTCCAGGTGGTCCCTTTGGGCATGTCCTCTATAGCAATACCCATCTTGAGCAACTGGTCGCGCACCTCGTCGGCCCGCTTCCATTCTTTGGCTTTGCGGTGCTCATTGCGCCGGGAGATCAGCTCCAGGATTTTCTCTTCCTGTGACTGATCAAGCTTCCTTGTCTCCTGTAATGTAAACCCGATCACGCCCGCCAGCTCTTTTAACACCCCCTGGGCCCGGCCGATATCCATCCCCTTCTCGCTGCCGCGGTTGATCTCACGCACCAGCTCGAACATGGCGGCCACTGCCTGCGGGGCGCTGAAATCATCATCCATGGCCTCCATGAAGCGGGTCCTGTACGGTTCGGCGTCAAGGACTTCGCCGCCGGGCTTGCCCTCCGCCTTGAGGGCCTGCTTCATCCTCTCGATCCCGGTTTCCGCCGCATCGAGGGCTTCCTCGCTATAGCGAAGAGGCATCCTGTAATAGGAGCTTATGATAAAAAGCCTGATGGCATCGGCGCTGTTGCGTTCCAGCGCCTGCTTAATGGTGACCAGGTTACCCAGCGACTTGCTCATTTTATCCGCCCCGAGTTGCAGAAAACCGTTGTGCATCCAGATGCACACGAAGGGGTCTACCCCGGTGAAGCATTCGGACTGGGCTATCTCATTTTCATGGTGGGGAAACACCAGGTCCTGTCCACCCCCGTGTATATCCAGTGTCTTGCCCAGGTGCTTGATAGACATGGCCGTGCATTCGATGTGCCAACCCGGCCGCCCGTCACCCCAGGGGCTGGGCCAGGCCGGCTCACCCGGCTTGACCGCTTTCCACAGTGCAAAATCCAGCGGGTCCTCCTTTTTTTCAGTCTCCGACGTCTCCGTAACTCTCATATCATCGGCCGTCTGGTGCGTCAATTTGCCATAGCCGGGAAAGCTCTTTACCCGAAAATACACGCTGCCGTCGGCCTTATACGCGTGCCCCTTATCCACAAGCGTCTGGATTACCTGGATGATCATGGGTATCTCCTCGGTAGCCCGGGGATAGATGGTGGCCCGCTTGATATTGAGGGCATCCATGTCGACGAAAAATTCGCCGATATATTTTTCCACCAGATCTTTCCAGGGTATATTCCTCTCTTTGGAGCGGTTGATGATCTTGTCATCGATATCGGTGAAATTTTGCACGTATTTCACGTTATAGCCGCGATATTCCAGGTAGCGCCTGATGATATCGAATGAAATATAGCTTAGAGCGTGTCCGAAATGACAGACATCATATACGGTGACCCCGCAAACATACATTTTTACTTCATTATCTTGCGGGGCAAATTCTTCCTTTTGGCCGGACAGGGTACTGAATATCTTCATGAAACACCTCTAGTATAGAATGATCATTCTTCCAGCATGGCCACGGCATAAGCCGCCATGCCTTCGCCTTTGCCGGTGAAGCCCAACCCATCGGTAGTGGTCGCCTTGACCATGACCTGGTCATCGTCGATCCTCAGAGCAGCGGCTATATTGGCCCGCATCTCATCTATGTAAAGGGCGACTTTGGGCGCCTGCGCTATCAACACACTGTCGATATTTTTTATCACGTATCCTTTGGCAGCAACCATACGCCTGACCTGCTCGAGCAGGCCGATGCTGGAAGCGTTCTTATATCGTGGGTCACCACTGGGGAATTGATGTCCGATATCCTTCAGACCCGCAGCTCCCAGCAGGGCACCCATAATGGCGTGCACCAGGACGTCGGCATCGCTGTAACCGTCAAGCCCTTTATCGAAGGGGACCTCGACCCCACCCAGAATAAGCGGCCTGCCCGTGACCAGCGCATGCGCATCGTAGCCGATTCCCGTCCTCATGATTTAATCCTTTTCCCTGCGATCATTTCCGCCAGCAGTAAATCTTCAGGTGTAGTTACTTTAATATTTTCGTATTCTCCGGGATACAATTTTACCCTGTATCCGGCCAGCTCTACTATTGCTGCGTCATCCGTGACAGTGCATTCAACCGTATCGTAAGCCATTTTCAGAATAGCAGTCCGGAATACCTGTGGCGTCTGTACGGCCCTTAACCCATCCCGCTGCAAAGTTTGCAGCACCATCCCTGCCTCATCGAACTGTTTAATGGTGTCTTTGACCTCCACGGCGGCGGCCGCCGCTCCTGTCTGAACGGCGGCATGGAGGCCATCCGCTATCAGCTTCTCGGTTAGGAAAGGGCGGGCGCCATCCTGTACCAGAACCCAGTCGCAACCATCCACCAGCGCCAAACCTTTCTTCACAGAATCTTGCCTCAATTCTCCCCCGGCGCATATGCTGGAAATTTTGGACCAACCGCGCGCTGTTGCCATTTTTTTACCCTCGTTCAGCTTGCCTTGCTGCAGAACCAGTACAATGCGGTCGACAGATTTGCTACGCTGTAAGACATCGACCGTCCAGGCTATCAGAGGTTTATCTCCCAGCATCAGGAAGGTTTTATCCGAGCCCATCCTTTGCCCGGCGCCGGCGCTTACCACGATTGCAGCTACTTTCGGCACGCTACTCTAACTCCTGCTCCTTTTTCTTTACGGTCTTTTCCAGGCCAAACCTGAGTGCCGCAGCGACATTATCGGCTTTGATAATCTCAATTCCGTCAATACCATGAAAAGCTTTCTTGAAGGTGCCGGGTATAATGCAGCGTGTGAAACCCAGCCTGGCAGCTTCAGATATACGTCTTTCGATCTGCGTAACCGACCTCAGCTCGCCACTTAGCCCTATTTCGCCAACCGCCGCTGTGCCGGGAATAGACCTGGCATCTTTGAAGCTGGATGCAATGGCCAGGGCAATGCCCAGATCGGCAGCAGGCTCCGAAATTTTAAGGCCGCCGGTCACGTTTACGATCACATCCTGATTGTAAAGGCCCACGCCAGCGCGCCTGGTCAGAACGGCGGATATCATCAGCAGGCGGTTGAAATCCACCCCGTTGCATATTCGTCGGGGAGGGCCGTAAGCCGAAGGGCTGGTCAACGCCTGAATCTCCACCAGCAGCGGCCTGCTGCCTTCCAGTGTAGGGACAACAGCAGCGCCGATGGTGCCGTTCATATAGGATTCCAAGAAGAACTGCGACGGATTGGGCACTTCCATCAGCCCGGCGCCGCTCATCTCAAAAACGCCGACTTCATTGGTGGAACCGAAGCGGTTCTTGGCGCTCCTCAGTATACGATAGCTGCTGAAAGACTCGCCTTCGAGGTAAAGCACCACATCCACGATGTGCTCCAGTGCCTTGGGGCCGGCGATGGCGCCGTCCTTAGTCACATGGCCCGAGATAAAAACGGCCACGCCGGATTTTTTGGCCCATCTCAACAAACGCAGTGTACATTCACGAATCTGGTTGATGCTACCGGGGGCTCCCGTGATGTCCTCCATATAGACCGTTTGAATGGAGTCGACTATAACAAGCTTGGGCTCGGCGGACTCCAGCCTGGCCATAACATTTTCCATATTGGTTTCGGGGTAGATAAAGAGCCCCGTCCCGTTGACATTCAACCGGTCGGCGCGCATCTTAAGCTGCTGCGAGGACTCCTCGCCCGAAATATAAACGACCTGTCCCCCTTTGGAGGCCACTGCATCGGAAACCTGGAGCAATAGTGTAGATTTCCCGATGCCCGGGTCGCCGCTTATGAGTACGACCGATCCTGCTACCAGTCCACCTCCCAGTACGCGGTTCAATTCCTCAATGGGGAAGGCAATCCTGGCATAGGTGTCCCTCTGAACCTTGGCCAATTCGTGTAGGGGGCTGCCGGCATCAGCAGGTTTCCCGGCAGTATGTTTGGCGACGGACACAGTGCTCTCCACCAGGCAATTCCATTCCTGGCAACCGGGACACCGCCCCTCCCATTTGGGACATTCCCTGCCGCAGTTCTGGCAAATATAAACGGTCTTTACTTTATGTTTTTCCATTTTTTATACAACGCTTACGGATATCAGTCAGCCAATAATAACAAAAACAGTCGCAATTTGCCTTGACGGTATATCAGAGTAAAAAATAAAGGGCGGGGCTGCAGCTTGTTAAACTGGCCCCGCCCCCTTCAATTCTAACCAGTGCCCGGATGTATTTAAGGATTGCTGTCGCTGAGCAAATGGTTGCTTTCGCCGGGCAATAGCTTGCTCTCACCGCTCAGCAGGACGGCTTTTTCAAGCTTATGAATAACTATCTGCGAGCCGTCATAGTCCACCAGCACTTTCGAGCCGGTCTCATATTCACCGCGCAGCACATTTTCGGAAAGCTTATCTTCCACTTCCTGCTGGATCACGCGGCGCAGCGGACGTGCGCCGTACTCGGGATCGTATCCCTTTTCCCCAAGAAAATCTCTGGCAGCTTCTGAGACCTCCAGCGTGATCTTCTTCTCTGCCATAGAGGTGACGGCCTCACGCAGCATGAGGTCGACGATCTGGCGGATTTGATCCTTGCTGAGCGCATGAAACACCACAGAAGCATCGATTCGGTTCAGGAACTCAGGCCTGAATTTATTCTTCATCTCTCGCATTACGATGTCTTTCATCTTGTCGTAGGCGCCCTGGCGGGTTTTTACTTCGTCAGCATTAACGTTAAAGCCCAGCCCTTTATTCTTCTTGATCTCATCGGCGCCCACGTTGGATGTCATAACCATGATAGTATTGCGGAAGTCGACCCTGCGGCCTTTGGCATCCGTAAGATGCCCGTCATCCATAATCTGGAGCAGGATGTCGAACACGTTCTTATGTGCCTTTTCAATCTCGTCCAGGAGAATTACACAATAAGGGGTGCGTCTGACGGCTTCGGTAAGCTGGCCTCCCTCTTCATAGCCGATGTATCCTGGAGGAGCTCCCACCAGCCGGGCGACATTGTGCTGTTCCATAAACTCGGACATATCCAGCCTGATCATGGCGTCTTCGCTCTTAAACATAAACTTGGCCAGAGCTTTCACCAGCGCAGTTTTGCCCACACCGGTCGGGCCCAGGAAAATGAAGCTGCCGATGGGACGCCGGGCGTCCTTCAGGCCTGCCCTGGCACGGCGTACGGCCCTGGCAATGGTTATAATGGCTTCGTCCTGGCCGACGATATCTTCGTGTACCGCCTTCTCCATCTTGAGCAAGCGTTCCTTTTCATCCGTGGTAAGGCTGTCCTTGGGTATACCGGTCCACATGCTGACAACCTCGGCGATATCCTCTTCAGTCACTATCGGGGTTTCCTTTTTTTGAGTATCCTGCCATTCCTGCTCCATGCTCTTGACCTTGTTCTGGAGCTGGACTTCCCGGTCGCGAAGCTCGGCAGCCATTTCATACTGTTGTGATGCGATGGCATTGTCTTTGTCGCGTCGCAAGTTCTCCAGCGCTTTCTGGGCTTCAGCGATGCTGATAGGGACAACCCCCTTCTTGATCCTGACGCGCGAGGACGCCTCGTCCATAATATCTATGGCCTTGTCCGGCAGGAACCTATCGGATATGTAGCGTGCCGCCATGGAGGCCGCCGTCTGGAGGGCGTCATCGTTAATAATCAGCTTATGATAGTCCTCATAATGGTGCCTGATACCCTTCAAGATGGCTACGGTCTGTTCAACCGTCGGTTCGGTTACCATCACGGGTTGAAAGCGCCTTTCCAGTCCGGCGTCTTTTTCAATATATTTGCGGTATTCATCGAGGGTGGTGGCGCCGATGAACTGTATCTCACCCCTGGACAGTGAAGGCTTCAAGATGTTGGAGGCATCCACCGCACCTTCGGCTGCACCTGCGCCGACTATGGTATGCAGTTCATCTATAAATACTATGCAGTTGCCTGCGCTTTTTATCTCGTCGATCACCTTCTTCAGCCGCTCTTCAAATTCCCCGCGGTATTTAGTGCCTGCCACCAGCGATCCTATATCGAGGGTCACCAGCCTTTTGTTCCTGAGAGGCTCCGGTATATCCCCCGTCACGATCTGCTGGGCCAGCTTGGACACGATGGCTGATTTGCCGACACCCGGCTCGCCTATTAAAGCGGGGTTATTTTTGGTGCGCCTGCTGAGGATCTGGATGATGCGCTCGCACTCCTTTTCCCTGCCGACGATATTATCCAGTTTGCCGTTGCGTGCCAGCCCGGTCAGATCAACACCCAGTTGATCGAGAATGGGCGTCCTGGCGCCTTCCTTGGTGACGGCCCTGGCCTGGCCGCTGCCGGTATTGAGAAGCTTGTTAACCTCGGTCATTACACGGTCGAGGGTCACTCCCAGGCTCTCCAGCACACCTGCCGCCGATCCCTCACGCTCCCTTAAAAGTCCCAAGAGCAGATGCTCTGTACCAATATAGCTGTGGTTTAAACGTCTGGCTTCATCTACAGCCAGTTCAATAACTTTCTTGGCCCTGGGTGTGAGCCCCACTTCGCTGGTATTAGGGCGGCCGCCGCGGCCAACTATGAACTCCACCGCCGACCTGACTTTGCTTACTGCCACTCCCAGGTTGGCTAGCACCTGACTTGCGACGCTGTCTTCTTCTGCGATGAGGCCGAGCAATATATGCTCGGTATCGATGTAATTGTGACCGAAATGCTGCGCCTCTTCCTGCGCACGAGTTAGCGCCCGGCGAGCACGCTCAGAAAACTTCTCAAATCTACTAGCCATAGTAACCTCGAAAAAGTGTAATCAGATTGGTCTGCGGATTCACTCTTTCATATGAATTATATGTTTAACCATACTTGAAGTCAAAGAGTGACAGCTTCAAACAGAATCAAGGACGGGGATATGTCGGAAAAAGGGTATAAAAAAAGCCTCTGGCAGTGGCATATTTTCCCAAGGAATCCCTCCCTCAGTATCGTCTGCGCTGAAGCGTTTCACTTCCGTGTTCGGGATGGGAACGGGTGGTGCCGCCTCGCTCTAACCACCAGAGGACTAATGGAATATAGTTTATAATAAGATTTACGCTCTGTCAAATAGGAAACAAGCGATATTTACGGTCGCCCGAACTCATTGCCAGAGGCTGCCCTGCGGGGTCGCACCTTTCTTATAGGCTATGCCAAGGTGCTCATAGGCCAGGCGTGTGGCCATACGCCCCCTGGGGGTCCTTTCCAGGAACCCCAGTTGCAGCAGGTAGGGTTCATAGACACCTTCGATTGTATCGGCCTCTTCGCTGATGGACGCGGCTATGGTGTCCAGGCCAACCGGGCCGCCGTCGAATTTCTCGATGATCGTTCGGAGTACCTTGCGGTCGATCTCATCCAACCCCAGCTTGTCCACTTCCAGCTTGCCCATAGCTTCGAGCGTTACCTTGCTGTCTACTACCCCGTTGGCCTTGACCTGCGCATAGTCACGGATTCGTTTCAACAGTCGGTTGGCCACGCGGGGCGTGCCCCTGGCCCGGCAGGCGATAAGATCGATGCTGTCCTTATCGATCTTCAATTTAAGTATCTCAGCTGAGCGCTTGATAATGGCGGCAATAGATTCAACGTCATAAAAATCCAGGCGGTGCACGGAGCCGAAGCGGTCCCTCAGGGGAGAGCTCATGGCTGCATAGCGTGTAGTAGCACCTATAAGGGTAAAGCGGGGCAGATTTAAACGCAGGCTCCTGGCGCCGGGACCTTTGCCGAGGATGATGTCCAGAGCATAATCTTCCATGGCCGGGTAGAGTATCTCCTCTACGATCCTGCTCAAGCGGTGGACCTCGTCGATGAAAAGGACGTCGCCTTTTTGCAGGTTAGTGAGAATGGCCGCCAGATCACCCGGACGCTCGATGGCAGGACCGGAGCTCACCTTGATATTGACGCCCATCTCGCCGGCGATGATGAAGGCTAAAGTCGTTTTCCCCAGGCCGGGCGGTCCATAAAGCAGAATGTGGTCGATGGCTTCGCCGCGCTTCTGAGCAGCCTTGATGCCGATCTCAAGGTTATCCTTGACCTTCTGCTGACCGATAAAATCGGACAGCTTTCTGGGCCTGAGGTTGGCATCCAGCGAATTGTCTTCCGGGCTCAGCTTGCCTGAGACTATCCTTGATGATTCCTCTTCCTGCATTTCAGCCATATCTAATCAGGGGTTAGTAGAATTATATCACAGGGATTTTAACACAGATGAAGCAATCGGATTACAAAATGAAAGGTCCCCACCTCAGCGGGGACCTAAATCGTTGTGCGTTATTGTCGATCAGCGCTACTCTTGTTCGCCGCTGGTATCAGGGGGGGCATCTTCAACGGCAACCGGGCTCTCGATAACTTCAAGCAGGTTCTCCACCGGCTCCGAAAAGCCGATGGGGCCGTCATCCAGCAATAAATTGGACGGTTTACCCAATCTCTGCGTAAGTGTAATAGTAGAAGGTATCAGCTTGCCGATAATCACGTTCTCTTTGAGACCATGCAGCCTGTCTGTCTTGCCCCAAATGGCCGCTTCGGCCAACACCCTGGTGGTTTCCTGGAAGGAAGCTGCAGCCAGCCAGCTATCGGTATTGAGCGAAGCGCGGGTGATGCCCAGCAGTACGGGACGCGCCACCGCCTGGTCGCCTCCCTCAGCTTCCATCTTGGCATTGATGTTCTCAAAGTCGAGCCTGTCGACCAGGTCGCCGATCAGCAGGTCGGTATCGCCCGAGAACTCCACCCTCACACGGCGCAGCATCTGCCTGACGATGGTCTCAATATGCTTGTCGTTGATACTCACGCCCTGCGAGCGGTAAACCTTCTGTACCTCGTCGATCAGATAGCGCTGCACATCGTTGCGCCCGTTGATATGCAGGATATCCTGCGGGTCTTTTACGCCTTCAACCAGCTTGTCCCCGGCCCTTACATAGTCTCCCTGCCTGACCAGAACATGACTGGTAACCGGCACTTCATATTTGCGCTCGTCTTTATCTTCGTAGGTTATGATGACCTTACCTGATTCCACCCTGACCATACCGTCGACACGTGCGACCAGCGGGTGGCTTTCCACGTCGTCGCCTTTAACCAGGGCCTTGCCCGGCTGGGCAAGGACATCCCCACGCCTGACGGGCGCATTATTCTCTGTGACTACTTTATATCCGGGAGGAATCTCGTGCTCAATAGGATAAGCTTCAACATGGGTGATGGTTATCTCACGGCGCTGCAAACTGCCGTCTTCGACCACCTCGTTCATATTTACCGTTCCGTCGATCTCGGTCAAGACGGCCTTGCCCTTAGGCACCCTTGCTTCGAAAAGCTCCTCTACGCGGGGTAGACCCGTAGTGATATCTGCACCCACCACACCACCAGTGTGGAACGTGCGCAGCGTCAGCTGAGTACCGGGTTCGCCGATGCTCTGGGCTGCGATAATACCTACAGCGGTGCCGATCTTGACCATTTCCGTCGATGAAAGGTCACGCCCATAGCAATGCCGGCAGACACCCCTCTTGGAATTGCAAATCAGCGGCGACCTGACATTTACGGACTTGAGCTGCGCCTGAAGGATCAGCTTAACTTTTTCCTCGTCGATCGTCTCGTTGCGGGCGACGATGATCTCACCCGTCTGAGGATCAACTATATCTTTGGCCGCCAGGCGACCCTTCATACGTTCATCAAAAGCCGGCAGCAAGCCTTTTTCTTTTTCATTTATTATGGCCGAGAATTCAAGGCCGTCACCGGAATAGCCACAATCCTCTTCCAAAACAATCAGTTCCTGGGCTACGTCGATCAGGCGCCTGGTAAGGTACCCTGCATCGGAGGTCCTAAGGGCCGTATCGGCCAGACCTTTGCGTGCCCCATGGGTCGACATGAAATATTCCATGACCGAGAGGCCTTCACGGAAACTTGCCTTGATGGGGAACGGTATGATACGCCCCGAAGGATCAGTCATCAGGCCGCGCATGCCGGCCATCTGCCTTATCTGGGAAATATTACCTTTGGCGCCCGAAAAAGCCATCATGTAAACGCCGCCGTATCTGTCCAGCGATCTCTTTATCTCGTTTTCAATGTCGTTGGTTGCCTTGGTCCAGACATCTATGGCCTGCGTTTCGTACTCTTCGTCAGTGATCAGGCCTCTGTTAAACTGGTTCTGCAGTATGGCGATATCCTCGTCGCCCTTGGCAATGAGCTTAGGCTTGGTCTTGGGCACTTCGATATCCCTGGCCGAGATGGTGGTACCCGATTTTGTAGTATATTCGAAGCCGACGCGTTTAAGCTCGTCGAGCATACGTACGGTCTTTTCGCGGCCGCACCAGCGGAAGCATTCGGATACCAGCCTGCGCAGGTCGCCTTTGCTGGTGGCAAAGTTGCAGAATCCACCATAAGGCTCGTGCTGGCGTAAATCGCTGGGTATAATCCTGTTGAAAATTACGCGGCCGACGCTGGTCTTTATCATCCGGCTCTCCGGACCAGCCATTCGTAATTCCTCCTCCTGTTCGACAGTTTCCGGTGTTTCTGTTATTTCCAGGATGGCCGGAGTTTCAGCATCTTCCGCAGTTTCGGTAATTTCTTCCGTCACCGGCTGCTCTTCTTTTACTTCAGTACCCTTGATGCGTACCACAATCTCTTCATGTAACGAAGGGTACGAACTGTCGCCGGTGATATTGAACATTTCATAAGCAAGGATAGCTTCGGCGGGACTACCAAACATCTTGGGAGTCCCGTCTGTAATGGGCTTCATGTTGGTCAGGTAATAACAGCCCAGTACCATATCCAGGGTGGGAGTCATGACCGGCTCCCCGGAGCTCGGCAACAGCATATTATGCACGCTGAGCATCTGCTCCCGTGCTTCACGTACAGCCGATCGGGAAAGCGGTACATGGACGGCCATCTGGTCGCCGTCGAAGTCGGCATTAAATGCCGAGCAGACCAGCGGGTGAAGCTGTATGGCGCTGCCCTCGATAAGTATCGGCTCAAAGGCCTGGATACTGAGCCTGTGAAGCGTTGGGGCGCGGTTCAGCATAACGGGGCGCTCTTTGATTACTTCAGCCAAGATATCCCACACCTCAGCCCTGGCACGTTCTACCTGCCTGCGGGCGCTTTTTATATTGTGGGCAAAGCCTTGCTCTATCAGCCGCCGCATAACGAAGGGCTTGAACAACTCCAGCGCCATATGCTTGGGCAGACCGCACTGATGCAATTTCAATTCTGGACCAACAACAATGACCGAACGTCCGCTGTAGTCCACGCGCTTACCCAGCAGATTCTGACGGAAGCGGCCCTGCTTGCCACGCAACATATCAGATAACGATTTGAGCTTGTGCGTGCTGGCAGCACTCGGCAGCCTGCCCCTCCTGCCGTTATCGATCAGGGCATCAACAGCTTCCTGGAGCATTCTTTTCTCGTTACGAACAATAATTTCGGGCGCTCCCAGTTCCATCAATTTCTTTAAGCGGTTATTGCGATTGATAACCCTACGGTAAAGATCGTTAAGGTCACTGGTGGCAAACCTTCCACCGTCAAGCTGAACGATAGGACGCAGCTCCGGCGGCAAGACCGGCAGAACTGTGAACACCATCCACTCGGGCTTGTTGCCGCTGCGCCAGAACGCCTCTACGATGCGCAGCCGCTTGCTTAATTTCTTATGCTTCTGGCCTTCGCTGGACCTGATGTCTTTTACCAGCCTCTGCCTTAATTCATCCAAGTTCATGGACTTAAGGATATTCAGTACAGCTTCCGCACCCATCCCTACCTCAAAAGCATCGCCGTACTTTTCCTTATAATGCTGATACTCGCTCTCACTCAGGACTTGCAGCGGCAGCTTGGCGATTTCGGAAAGGTCGACTTTGTTATCGCTTTCAAGATCAGCCAGTTTCTCTTCCAAATCACTCTTTTTGTCGGCGTTTTTCTCTGAATCGGCTTTACCGGTTGGGGCTTCGGCCTCCACCTCGCCCAGTGCCTTCAAAAGGTCCTGTTTTTTGCTGGTCTGGTACTCCTCCAGCCTCTGCTTGCAGGCTTCAGCATTGACGGAAACTATCACGTATTGTGCAAAATAGAGCACCCGTTCCAGGTTGCGCGGGGAAATATCCAGCAGCAGAGCCAACCTGCTGGGAACACCTTTGGCAAACCATATATGTGCCACCGGCGCCGCCAGAGTAATGTGCCCCATGCGCTCACGGCGGACCTTGGAATGCTCCACCGTGACGCCGCATCTTTCGCAGGTCACGCCGCGATAACGGATCTTCTTATACTTACCGCAATAGCATTCGTAGTTTTTAACCGGTCCAAATATTCTTTCGCAGAACAGGCCGTCTTTCTCCGGCTTAAGGGTCCTGTAGTTAATGGTCTCCGGCTCAGTTACTTCACCATAAGACCATTCCTCAATCTGTGTGGGCGATGCCAGCGATATGCGGATTGCATTAAAATCGTTTATTTCAAACACTTTTTACCCCTATCTTAAAGCTTTGGGTATGTTAATCATTTTCTTCTTATCTTCGAAGAGCTGTATACTCTGGTCTTCCTCGTTGAGCAGCTCAACAGCCAACCCCAGGCTGCGCAGCTCCATGAAAAGCACCTTGAATGATTCGGGCACGCCGGGCTGGAGCACGTCCTCTCCCTTGACCAGCGCTTCATAGGCCTTGGCCCTGCCCTGGACATCGTCCGACTTGACCGTCAGAAGCTCCTGCAAGGTATGGCTGGCGCCGTAAGCCTCAAGCGCCCAGACTTCCATCTCGCCGAAGCGCTGTCCGCCGAACTGGGCTTTGCCGCCCAGAGGTTGCTGCGTAATCAATGAGTAAGGTCCGGTCGACCTTGCGTGCACTTTATCATCCACAAGATGTATGAGTTTCATCATATAGATAACGCCCACGGTTACAGGCTGATCGAAGAGATCGCCGGTCTTTCCGTCGCGCAGCTGGATTTTGCCGAAAGTGGGAGGTACCAGTTTTTTCTCCAGATAAACTTTCTCAACCAGCTCATCCAGATCCTCGTTGCTGATGTTCCTGTCCACGGTCGGCATCCCAATGCCTTTTTCCAATTCAAGCCACAGAATAAGACTGGCCCTTCTTGCTTCGCCGCGATATTTGCCGCTCTTATCCAGGACTTTGTCGGCATTAAACACATGCTCGCCCAGCCATTTCTTAACGTCGGCCAGGCCCTGGGCATCCAGGCGGTCCTGATTGATTACGCCCTCTTCACGGCACTTCTGCACGATCCATGCCTTGCCCAATTGGTCCTCGATGGCCAGGTTATCAGCACCGTCAAAAATGGGATTGATAACTTTCTCACCGAATATGTCGGCGGCCAGGCCCAGATGAGTTTCAAGTATCTGGCCTATGTTCATACGTGAAGGCACTCCGATGGGATTAAGTACGATGTCAACCGGTCTGCCGTCGGGCAGGAAGGGCATATCCTCTTCGGGAAGAATAATGGATATAACGCCCTTATTCCCGTGGCGTCCGGCCATCTTATCTCCCACCGAAATCTTGCGGCGCTGGGCAATCCATACTCGCACCAGCTTAATTACATTGGCCGGTAAGTCCGCATGGTTATCACCTGAAAATTCTTTTACTTCAATTACCTTGCCGCCCTCTCCATGCGGGACTCTCAGAGAAGTATCTTTAACCTCTCTGGCCTTCTCGCCAAATATAGCCCGCAGCAATTTCTCTTCCGCCGTTAGCTCGGTCTCGCCTTTGGGTGTAATTTTGCCGACGAGAATGTCGCCTGGGCCTACCTCGGCGCCAACCCTGACCACACCCTCTTCATCGAGGTCCCTCAGGCTCTCCTCTCCCACATTGGGTATATCCTTGGTAATCTCCTCTTTGCCCAGCTTCGTTTCACGTGCTTCGACTTCGTATTTTTCAATATGGATGGAGGTGAATTTATCCATCTTGACCAGCCTTTCGCTGATAATGATGGCGTCTTCAAAGTTATATCCGCGCCATGTCATGAATGCACAGAGTACATTCTGCCCCAGTGCAAGCTCGCCTTCCTGCGTCGCTGCTCCGTCCGCAATGACCTGGCCCTGCTTAATAACATCACCGTGCTTGACTATGGGATGCTGGTTAATACAGGTGCCCTGGTTGGTCCGGTAGAATTTGGTCATCGGATAATCATGTTTTCTGCCGTCGCTTTTAATTACGATCTTCCGGCTGTCGACGGCTACAACTTCCCCGTCTTCTCTGGCGTAGACAACCTGGCCGCTGTATTTGGCCACTTCGCTTTCCATGCCAGTTCCGATAAGCGGAGCCTCGGGTTTGATCAGGGGAACACCCTGCCTCTGCATATTGGAACCCATCAGGGCACGGTTGGCATCGTCGTGCTCCAAGAAGGGTATGAGCGCCGTGGTCACACTGAAAACCTGCTTGGGCGAAACATCCATATAGTCGATTTTCTCCGGCGGCTCCATCACATACTTTCCGCTGCGGATAGCGCCGATGCGCTCCTCGATAAACTCGTCGCGCGTATTAAGCGGCGCATTGGCCTGCGCTATACATTTATTGGTTTCTTTGTCAGCTGTGAAATATTCGATCTCGTCCGACACGTAAGGGACAATCTTAATTTTGGTTTTTCCTAAAGACGCCAGCTTCTTGGCCAGAGCTTCATCCACCTGCGTCCCCGCACGGCCGACATTTTTCTTTTTGCTGTCGTTGACATCCTGTTTCAGAATCCTGCCCACCAGCTTTTTCGAACCATTATCCAGTTCATTGTAAACCTTGCGGTAGGGCGTCTCGATAAAGCCGAGCGTATCGATCCTGGCATAAGTCGCAAGTGAACCAATAAGACCGATGTTAGGACCTTCAGGAGTCTCGATGGGACAGATCTTACCGTAGTGCGAATGGTGCACATCGCGCACGTCGAAGCCCGCACGTTCACGGGATAGGCCGCCGGGGCCCATGGCCGACAGTCTGCGCTTATGGGTAAGTTCCGCCAGGGGGTTGGTCTGGTCCATGAACTGCGATAGTTGTGAACCACCGAAGAATTCTCTCATAGAAGCGATGATGGGCCTGTTATTAATAAGGTTGGCGGGTGTGGGATCATCGCTCTGCAGGCTCATGCGCTCTTTGATGGTCCTCTCCAGGCGGATAAGTCCAACCCTGAACTGGTTTTGAATCAAATGGCCGGTCGTCCTCACCCTGCGATTGCCCAGATGATCGATATCATCCGGTTGCAACCTTTCATTGTTTATCTGAATGATCTTGCGGATGATTTCCACCATGTCGCGCGGCTTGAGCGCACGCGAAGTCACATGATAGCCACGCTCTTCGTATTCCAGCCGTTTATTCAGCTTGAATCTCCCGATGCGCCCCAGGTCGTAGCGGCGCGGGTGAAAGAACATATTAATGATAAGGCTCTTGGCACTCTCGCCGTCAGGCGGCTCGCCCGGGCGAAGCTTTTTATAGATATCGATCAGCGATTCTTTTTTCGTCCTTATCGATTCGGGCTCTTTATCTACGGTCGCCTGGATATATTTATGGTCCGGGTTATCATCGTCATCCTTAAAAAGGTCCAAAATCTTTTCATCCGTCTCACAATCTAAAGCATCTTCCGGATCACCCTCGCCACTGATAGCGCGCAGCAAAGTGGTGACAGCTATTTTTCTTCTGCCGTCGATTTTGGCCCAGATTACGTCTTTGCTGGATGTTTCAAACTCAAGCCAGGCACCGTGTTCCGGTATCAGCTTGGCGTAGCACAGCCTGCGTCCGCTCTCCTCAACGGTTGTGGTAAAGTACACGCCTGGCGAACGAATCAATTGGTTTACCACTACCCTCTCGGCGCCGCTGATGATAAAGGTACCGTTCTCCGTCATCAAGGGTATCTCGCCCAGAAAGACCTCCTGTTCCTTTATCTCGCCCGTTTCCTTTATTAATAGATTGGCACGGACGTAAAGATTGGACTGGTAAGTCATGTCCCTCTGGCGACACTCGGCCACATCGTAAGTGGGAGGACGGAACTCGTATCCTGTAAAGGAAAGCTCCATCTTACCGCCGGTAAAATCTTTGATGGGCGATACTTCCTGAAGCAGGTCCTTGATCCCCTCCTCCATGAACCACCTGAATGAGTCCAGCTGAACCTGAATAAGGTTGGGTATCTCCAGCACCTGGGGCAAACGGGCGTAATTTTTACTCTTAACTATGGGTAGATATTGATTCTCTTTGGCTGCAGAAACGGACATATCTTCTCCTGTCGTGCAAATTCCCGATCGGTTGCGAACTGATTGACAAATTAATTAACAATTGATACGCGCGGACTATTTATGCGGGAACTAATATTACTGTCATAGGTTGGAACGGCATGATCGCAAATTTGTAGTATAACAATAATTCTCTTTTTTGTCAAATGGAGAATCACTACTATTTAACACATTCGATTTAATTGGATTTTGTTGGGGCAGGCCGATTTTATATGACAGCCACAGTATCCGATAGTGTATAATACCTTCAGCATATATATATAAATGATAGCAGAATAACCATATGACAGTAAATAGGCTTGAACTATTTCCCTTAACGGTTCAGATAAGCAAGAAGAGTGATCATCTAACGATAGGCGGCTGCGACTGCACCGACCTGCTGAAAAAATACGGCTCTCCACTTTACGTCTTCGATGAGGCTACGATAAGAAGTATCTGCAGGGAATTTGCTGGAGAGTTCGGCTCGCGCCATCGGAATTGCGTGGTAGCCTACGCATCGAAAGCTTTTATCAGCAGGCCGCTGGCGAAAATATTGAAAGAAGAGGGATTGGGCATGGACACGGTGTCCGGCGGAGAGATAAGCGTGGCCCAGTCCGTTGATTTTCCGGCTGATAAGGTGTTTTTTCACGGCAATAATAAGAGCGAAAACGAGCTCAAAATGGCACTGGACTGGGGCTTAGGCCGCATCGCCGTAGACAATTTTTACGAGCTCGAACTGCTTAACCGGCTGGCCGCCGGTAAGCCCACAAGGGCGAACATACTTCTGCGGCTCAATCCAAGCGTGGATCCGCATACGCACCGTCACACGACTACAGGTATACTGGACAGTAAATTCGGCTTCCCCATCGGCACCGGCCAGGCCGAGAAAGCGGTCAAGTCGGCCATGTCTATGAAAAACATCTCTCTGAAGGGCCTGCACTTCCATCTGGGTTCCCCTATTGACGATACCGAACCTTACAGGCAAGGGATGGAAATTGTGCTCAAGTTCGCCGCTGAGATGAAATCACGCTATTCATTTATTATGCATGATTTCAGCCCGGGCGGCGGATTCGCCGTCAGGTACACCACATCGTCGGAGATTCCACCGGTCTCCGCCTATGCCGAAACCATCACAGGGCAACTAGCTTTTTGGACTTCCCGGTTGGGTCTGGCCAAGCCCAGGCTGATCGTGGAGCCGGGACGCAGCATAATAGCAAAAGCCGGAGTAGCCCTGTACACAATAGGCTCAATTAAGGAAATACCCGAAGTGAGGACATACGTCTGCGTAGACGGAGGTATGGGCGACAATATCAGGCCGGCTTTATACGAGTCCAAGTATGAGGCAGTCCTGGCTAATAAAGTCACAGCCCGTCCGTCCAAAAAAATTACGATTGCCGGCAGGTACTGCGAGTCAGGGGATATATTGATAAAAGATATCGCTATGCCCGAAATAGCTTCCGGCGACATAATAGCCATCCCGGTATGCGGCGCATACTGCATTCCTATGTCAAGCAACTATAATATGGTCCCACACCCTGCTATTGCTATGGTCAAAGATGGAAAAGCCAGGATCATACGTAAAAGGCAGAAATATTCGGACCTTATGAAATACGACGTCATGGGTAAAGCATAAATGTGGCAAACCGCCGGCCAGGACCGGATCATTAAAATAATCAAGGATTCCATCGAACTCCGCTCACTGGCACATGCTTATCTCTTCGTCGGACCGGCTCACGTGGGCAAAATGACCTTAGCTCTGGACCTGGCCAGGGCCTTGAATTGCAATAGCAGCACACCCCCCTGTGGCTCCTGCCATGCCTGCCAGCGTATCGGGCAAGGAAAATATCCCGATGTGATCATTATCGATAAAAATGCCGGCCGCGACCCGAAGGATCGTAAAAAGGCTACTGAAATCAGCATAGATACCATCAGAGAATTGATGCAGCGCGGCTCCAATTTGCCTCCTTATGAAGGTAAATACAAAGTATTCATCATAGATGACGCCGATTTAATGTCGGAAGAGGCCGCCAACTGCCTGCTCAAAACACTGGAGGAGCCACCCCCTTATATACTGATTATCCTGCTTACGGCCGAAGAGCATAAGTTGTTGCCGACCGTGCTCTCAAGGTGCCAAAGGTTCGAACTTAAACCTGTAGCCGTACCGGAGATAGAGAAAAAGCTGTCACCCCGGGAAGGTGTCCCTGCAGAAAAGATCAAGTTATTAGCCAGGCTGTCGGGCGGATGTTTGGGCTGGGCTTTGAATGCGCTGGACGACGAAGGATATCTTATGAACCGCAAAGACAGGTTGTCTGAATTCATTTCGCTCATAGGGCAGAACTGGGACGAGCGACTCTTGTATGTGCAGCAGTTGCCTTCCGACAGGAACAGTGCTGAAGAGGTCCTGAAGCTATGGATATTATGGTGTCGCGACGTTCTGCTGGTAAAATATAATTGTGAAGGAGCGGTCATCAATATAGACTGCGTACAGGATCTTAAAGCCTGGGCCAACATGATGACCGTGCCTGAAATAAAGGAATTTATCGATTGTTTAGGCAGGGCTATTGTCAATTTAAATCGCAATGTGAATCTGCACTTACTGTTTGAAGTAATAATGCTCGATATGCCGAGAAAGGAGAAGCGGGGCGAATTCGTAATCAATTCCTCCCGTTGACATAAATAATGGCAATTATAGTTGGAGTGCGCTTTACCCAGGCCGGGAAGATATACCACTTTAATACGGCCGGTATGAGTCTCAAGTTGAATGACCTGGTGGTAGTCGAAACCAACCGCGGCCTGGAGCTTGGAAAGGTCGTAGTGGCCGCCAAAGAAATCGCCACCGAAGAAAACGCTGAGCCGTACAAGCCTATTATCCGCATGGCGACGCCGGAAGATATTTCACAGGCGGAACATCAACGGGGGCGGGCCATAAAAGCCCTGTCTAAAAGCAAGGAACTGATAGAAAGTCTCAATCTGCCGATGAAGGCCATCTACGCACAATATAATCTGGACGGCAGCCATCTCATCGTATTTTTCTATTCCGAGAAGAGGATCGATTTCCGCGAACTTGTCCGTAAGATTAGCCACGAGCTGAGGACACATGTGGAGCTAAGGCAAGTCGGCGCTCGAGATGAGGCAAAACTGATCGGAGGGGTAGGCAAGTGCGGATGCCAGTTATGCTGCGTCTCATTCTTGAACGAATTTGTGCCTGTTTCCATCAAGATGGCCAAGGAACAGGATATTGCCCTCAACCCTATGAAGACGTCCGGCCTGTGCGGCCGCCTGCTTTGCTGCCTGGGCTATGAATACGATCAATACCGTGACATGAAATGTAAATTGCCCGACATCGGACAGGAAATTCATACCAAGATGGGAAGGGCCAAGATAGTGGGAAGAAATGTAATTAAGGAAACGTTTATGGCCGAACTCGAAACTGGCGTAACAATTGAAGTCCCTATCAATGAAGCAGTCTTGATAAATCCGTCAGGGACTTAAGAGACTGCTACCTGGCATGCGGCAGATATTTCTGCCACTCCTCACGGGCTCTTAAGTATTGATAAGGTATATAGAAACCTATGTTTCCAGGCGCCCGCGGCTGTCTCAATAACGGCATACCTGCCTCGGAGGGCGTCCTCCCCGCCTTGCGCCTGTTACAGGGTATACAGGCGGCCACAATATTCTCCCAGGTATGCTCGCCTTTGCGCCGCCTGGGAATAACATGGTCAAGGGTTAGCTCTTTGCCCTCCCTGCCGCAATACTGGCAGGTATATTTATCCCTGTTGAATATCTCCAGTTTGGTCATTTTGCGGGGATGGGAATGTTTGCGTACCAGATATATCAGCCTGATTACGGATGGTATCTCATAACTGCCGGAGCTGGCGGCAAAATACCCGCGCCCGTTCTCCACTACCTCCGCCTTGCCAACCAGGACAAGCACCACCGCCCTGCGAACTCTGCAAATGTTCAAAGGCAGGTAGTTCTCATTTAAAACTAAAACAGGTTGGTTAATTATAATATCGTTCACTTTCGTGTCAGAAAATATTTTAACAGGAAATAAAAGCAGCCTCAAAAAAGGGGGGGCTGATTTGCTAGTTCCTGGTCTTGGAGCGATTGCGGGGGGACCTGCTGGTCTTCAAGTCGCCGCGGTAATCCGGCGCAATGATTCCAAAGACCAGGCTTATGCTGGGATCAACCATACGCGAGCTTACCCTGCTCTCTATCTCCTCGAGGTTTAAACAGGTTGTGATGACAGTGGCCAGCCGTGCGTTATAGCGATAGTTGATCAACTGATAGAGCTTTTCCTGCGCCCACGGTGTGGCCGAATGTTCGCCGAAATCGTCCAGTATCAGAACAGGTATCTTCTTAATTTTTTCGAAAAGGGCATCATATGAAACGCGGCTTTCAGGGCTGAAAGAAGACCGGAGATGGTCGAGGAGGTCCGAAACAACAATAAAAAGTACCTGCTTTCCCGATTCACGCAACTGGTTGGCTATGGCTGCCGCCAGATGCGTCTTGCCGCAGCCGTTGAGTCCCTGTATTACCAGCCACCCCTGTGGAGACCTGGCAAACTCACGGGCGTTGTTGAAGACCAGTTCGAGGTTCTGCCTGACTTCCTCCGGCAGGCTGAGCCTTTTGCAATCAAAGTTGTCGAACCTCATGTTTTTCAAGAGCTCGAGGTCCAGGCTATCCAGGCTCTGCAGACTGGACGACTCTTTCTTAAGTATGAGTACCTTGCTGACCTCAGGATCGTTGATATGTCCGGCATAATCATTGTCAAACTCTTCGACGGCCATACTGGTAGTAATCAAGGTGGGCAACCTGCTATTGAAGCGATGCTCCAATAACTGGTCAAGCTTGCCTTTGGACCAGGCCGTAGTACCTGAATAGTTTAAATTATCCAGGATGAGCAGTTGACTGTCCTTAATCTGCTCGAAAAGCTCATCGTACTCAATCTCACTATTAGGATTAAAGGCCGACCTCAGGTGATCGAGTAACTCGGAGACGGTTATATAGAATGCCGGATAGCCCTGATCTATGCGGAAGTTGGCTACTGCACAGGCCATATGGGTTTTACCGCTGCCGACCGGCCCTACCAAAACGATCCATCCCTGTGGCTTTTCGGCAAACTTATGTATCTCATCCAGTGCAAGCTGGAAAAGCTTCTGAGAGACGGGCGAATTACTTCGGCCGGCGGGCAGCAGGTTCTCGAAGGTCAGATCGGAAAGGCTGCCCAGGTTGCTGAGGGACTGAAGTCGCGATGCCCGCTTTTTGGCGGATTCCTGACGTGCGCAAACACAGGGTATCAAGCGGCCGTAGTCAGGCTCTCCGGAAGGCATCAAGGGATGGACGAACTTAGTCCCGTGGCATTGGGGGCACTCGCCCTGTTTTTCAGTGCCTGCGGCCGGTGTGTCAGGACTATCGCTGGACCATGTGTCCGTATTTTCCCTTGAAGAATCTGTCGGGATCTCTTTCTTTCCGAGAATCTCCGAGATGTTTTCCATCTTTTTTTCCTTCTCTTTCCCAGCGCTTCAAAATGCTGTGGATGTATTTCCAATTTCGTACGTTAGCCCTGATTGCTTCCTTAAAGGCATCCTGTATCCAATCTGCCGGGTATTTATGCTCGGCCTCCTGAAGTTCCTCTGCAATAATAGGCGTGAGCATCCCGATATTTTGTTCGTAGAGATTATATATATCGGAAGGTTGTTCACGTACGGATTCCTCTATTTTTCTTATATTAATGTTGGGTATCTTCAATGTACCGCTTTCTATTTTCGCTATAGTCTCCCTTTCGGACTGATTATTAATGAAGTAAGCATCGTCGTGCTGGCCACTTGCTTCTATGGGAACGTGAAGCAGTATACCCTGCTTAACCGCCAGGTCAAGCGCTTCCCTTAGCAGGTCGCCTGATTTGCCCGGCAAAGAGAACAGTCCCTTCATCAATACAGGGTCATTGATTAACTCCTTGTAACTGACAAACCGGGGATAACCCTTCCTTCTGCTCAACAGGAATAATATCTGCATAACCGCCTTGGCTTCGGCCAGGTTTTCAATGGCCGGCAATACCTCGGTAAAAAAAATGTTGGGCAGGGGTGTAACCTCGGCCCTGGCCGGAAAACCCTTGAAACTGTTTTCGCTCATAGTCTGATCACCCGGGAAATAACTATGTGGCGGCGCCGACTTCCACGATCATATTATCGAATTTCGTCATTTCCTGTATGAACCTTAGCGGGACTTCACCCGTGGGTCCGTTGCGGTTTTTGGCGATGATAATATGTGCAATCCCTTTGGGATATGGCTCCTGATCCCCGTATTCCCGCTGCCAGTCTGCCTCGGTAGGGTAAATTTTGTCCCAGCGATGTATGAACAGGACGACGTCGGCATCCTGCTCAATGCTGCCACTGTCCCTCAGGTCGGATAGCTGCGGCTTTACCTGCTGCTTTAACCTCTTGCCCTCCTGGCGATGCTCAATATTGCGGCTTAACTGAGACAAAGCCAGCACGGGAGCGTCGATCTCCCTGGCAAGAGCCTTGAGCGACTGCGTGATCTCGGTGATTTCCTGCACGCGATTGTCATTGCGGGAATCGCCGCGAACCAGCTGTATGTAGTCGAGGATCACCATATCGACATTACGCTTGAGATGCAGCCTTTTAGCCTTGCTGCGGATTTCGCTGATGCGCATATTGGGCGTGTCGTCGATATATATGGAAGTATCGGCAAGCCGGGGGATAATATCACGATGCAGCAGTTTCTCTTCCAGGTCGGAAAACCGCCCCTTGCGGAAATGTTGCGATTCGATATTAGCTTCGCTGGAGAGCATCCTCTGTATAATTTCACGGCGTGACATTTCCAGGCTGAATATTGCGATGCAGGCTTTCTGATTGATAGCCGCATTGCGGGCTATATTCAAAGCTAAACTGGTCTTACCGATGCTGGTCCTGGCAGCCAGGATAACCAGCTCGGAACGCTGAAGCCCGCCCAGCGCATTGTCTATAGCATTGAACCCGGTCCTCAAGCTCTGGATATCTTTCTCGTAGGTGGTCTTGCCTGCCTCTTCAAAATAAGTGTTCAAGGCGTCTTGAATAGGCACGAATTCGCCTCGGCCCTGCTTGTTCCTGAGCTTAAAAATAATGTCTTCGCACCTGGTTAAAGCAAGGTCAACATCCGGATCAGCTTTATAACCGATGGATTCAATCTGCCCGGCCGCGCTTATCAGGCGCCGCATAGTTGAGAGCCTGAATACGATCTGAGCGTAGTGCTTCACATGCAGTGAGGTCGGCACTATGGAAACCAGGTGGCTCAGATAAGAAGCCCCTCCGATCTCATCGAGCTTGCCGTGACGCACCAGTTCCTGCGCTACCGTTATCTGGTTGATAGCCTCGTCGCGCAGGAATAGGTTATGGCAGGCGTTATAAACGAGCTGGTTTTGTTCGCTGAAAAAGTCCTCGGTGCCAACGATGGTATCGATCTCCGTGATAGCTTCGCTATCTATGAGAAGCGATCCCAGGACTGCTTCTTCAGCATCCAGATCATAAGGAGGAAGTGTCTCTTTCATTTAACTCCGGTTATTCCTCTTCAATTATAACCGTTATTTTAGCAACGGCGTCTTGGGAGAAAACAACTTCGACTTCATGGCTTCCAACTTTATGTAATGTAGTTTTAAGTGCCACCTTTTTCCGGTCGATTTCGACGTTTACGAGCTTGGACAACTTTTCGGCAATATCGGCGCTGGTAATAGAGCCGTGCAGAGTGCCCTTGGCGCTGGCCTTACCTTTGAAATGCAATTCCTGGCCGTTAATTTGTCCGGCAAGTGCTACATATTCATCGTGCTGCCGCACCCGCTTTCTCTCGCGCTGTTCGGCTATCTTCTGCGCCGCTTTTACAGAGCCGGGCGTTGCCGGCATGGCAAGTCCCCTCGGCAAAAGGAAATTCCTTGCGTAGCCATCGGATACCTCTTTAATATCGCCCTTTTTCTCCTTGGCCGACACATCTTCAATAAATACGACTTTCATGACTTGAAATCAAACTCCTTTATTTATTGTTGCTTTTGGTATTTGGGTTAATATTATACCTAAATCGCCCTTTTGATTACGTCGTTTTCGATGAAATTAAACTCAGATGCTGCCCAAGTTTATTACCGTTTGCGACTCTTGTGGAAGGTTACCAGTGGTAGAAACCGGTTGGCGTCAGGTGGATCATCATAGTATTCTAACTTCCAAACCTTGCTTGCTTCCCTTCGGCCAACAGTTTAAATCGTTTTTATGCTTATAGTCAAGGTCAGGCACAGTCTTATATAAGCTAACGTTCACACTCGTTTACAATATATCTTTTACCTTTAATTAACATATCAAAAATACGTTCATTTGCTTGACATTAAACGTATCTCAACATATAATGAGCCAAATTTGTATTCGTACCTACTATTATGCAAATTAATGTTGCACAGCTTCTTAAGGAGCCGGTAGGAGCAAAGCGCAACTATAAAGTTGATGAACGGGCCGGCGAAAATAATGATACCCATGTAGCTGGTGTTATCGATCTTACACGCACCAGCAGCGGCATTCTGGTTACCGGCAAGCTGACAGCTCAAATTAAAGGGCTTTGCTCCAGGTGCCTTTGCCCGGCGGGTACAACTATTAAATTTAAAATGGAGGATGAGTTTTTCCCCGTTATCGATATTAATTCAGGATCACATCAGGATGTAGCCGCCGACGAATTTACCATCGACCAGAACCACATCCTTGATCTGGATGAGGCTATCAGGCAATATATCATAATGGCAACCCCGACTAAACTGCTCTGCAAGCCGGATTGTCCGGGCATTTGCCCGGTTTGCGGCCAGGAATTCGCAAAAGGCGATTGCAAGCATAGAAATAAACCTTACGACCATCGTTGGGATAAGTTAGTACAGCTAGAAAAGGAGAGCAAAGTCTAATGGCACCACTTCCAAAGAAAAAATACCCCAAAGCGCGTCAGGGTAAGAGGCGCAGTCATTTGGCAAAGAGCCCCGCGGCGACGATCGAATGCTCGCGCTGCCACAGCTTGAAATTATCTCACCAGGTATGTCCAACCTGCGGAACATACGACGGCAGGGAAGTCATCGAAATAAAAAGCGCTAAAAAGAAGAAGAAATAACTACGCTTAATTATTATGCTGATCAGGCGTTTCAAGGAGGGAAGTAAATGGTCGAGGAAGTAAAAGTTGCCTATGTGTTTCCGGGCCAGGAATCCAGACAGGTCGGCATGGGACTGGACCTTTACGTCCACTATAACGCAGCCAGGGAAGTTTTCGACGAGGTAGATAAGGCGCTTGGTTTTCCTCTATCACGCCTTTGCTTTGAGGGGCCGGAGGAAGATCTCGCTCAAACGATCAACGCTCAATCGGCCGTGCTGGCCGTTGATGTCGCCTGCCTGAGGGCGGCGGAGAATATCCCCGATTTTACTTTACCCGCTGCGACCATGGTAGCAGGCCACGGCGCCGGCGAATATGCTGCCCTGGTGGCAGCCGGAATCATGAAGCTGGGCGATGCAGTCCGCTTGATCCGTGAGCGTGGCAGGTTGATGAACGAAGCCGGCCGCCGCAGGCCGGGCGGCATGCTGACTATAATGGATATCGAAAGAGATATTATAGAGGGGATATGCATTACCACAGGCGTTGAGATCGCAAACATCAACTCCCCGGACAATATCGTAGTCGCTGGCGACGAACAGAAGCTGGCCAAAGCCAGGAGGCTGGCACAGGTCAAAGGTGCAAGGCGGATGGTACCGGTTAAAGTCAGCGGGGCCTTTCACTCCTCCCTGATGGAACCGGCATTGGAAGGCATGATTAATGCAGTTTCACAGTTTAAATTCGAAGCGCCCACTATCCCGGTGGTAGCCAATGTCACGGCACAACCCATGAATATAGTTGAGGCGATCAAAGAAGAGTTGATAAGCCAGATTGCTCATTGCGTCAAATGGCAGCAAAGTATAGAAGCCATGCTGGCCAGGGGCATTACAACATTTTTTGAAGTGGGGCCCGGTGACGTATTAACCAAATATATTAAGAACATTAGCCCGGGCGCCCTTACCTTTAATATAAGCAACGCCCAGACTACCAGCGAAATAATTAGATGGCGAAAGGGTGGTAGATAGCCAAAGGCTCAACTCCTGAGCTATCTTCAATTCGTTCCGGTAATCTTATGTCCAGGGGTCTACGGCATCGCGCAAGGGTCATCGCCCTGCAAGCACTTTTCGAACTAGAATTCGCGGCCAATAGCCCCGACGATATACTGAAACGTACAGTCAAGGAGCAGGAATTTAAAGGTGAGGCCGCTGACTTTTCCGCTCTTCTCTTACACGGCGTAATCGATAACAAGCAGTTGCTGGATAGCACTATTGCCCGCTATGCCCCCACGTTCCCCGTAGATCAACTAGCTCCCATGGACCGCAATATCCTGCGGCTGGCCCTCTTCGAGATCCTGATAAATAAAAAGACGCCTCCCAAAGTGGCAATTAACGAGGCGGTGGAGCTGGCCAAGGAGTTCGGCGCCGACACTTCGCCTAAATTCGTAAACGGCGTGTTGGGTTCAGCTATTTCAGAATTGCCGAAATAGCGAAAAAAATAGATTGATAGATACGCATTGCACATCGTATAATTTATCCGAGGGGTCAGTTGTCCAAAATATTCGATAGTATCAAGAAAATACTTGTTGACGAACTGGGAGTAGATGAGACGGCTATCATCCCCTCCGCTTCCTTTATTGACGATCTGAATATGGACCCCGATGATCTGGCCGAGTTTTTTACTACCATAGAAGATAATTTCAGCAAGCAGGGCAACGGCCTGGAAATACCTGAGGAAGATTCAGACAACATCGTAACAGTGCAAAACCTGGTGGATTATCTGCTGGAAGCCGGGATCGACGACTGATATCTGTTAATTCAACTGCGGTGCTGCAGCAGCGCCCATTTGCTCAAGCAGCGATTTCAGAATTGTCCGCCAATTTTCTCCCGCTATATCCGCATCGATCTTAATTTGCCTGTTTCCGATTTTGAGAGCCCTGTTTCTGGCTACATATGAGAGCCGGCCGTCGGCCACGGCCTGATCATTGAATGAAACGGTAATAATATCCTCGTTCATACTCACGGATTCTACACCGGCGCGCATGGCGGCCTGTTTGAGTTCAGCAATATATAACAGGTTCGCGACCTCTTCCGGCTGTTCGCCGAATCTGTCGACCATCTCTTCACCGATATCACGGACGGTATCCGGCGAGGTTGTTTGCGCCAGCCGTTGATAGATATTAAACCTGGTGCGTGTCTCACCAATGTAGTCCTGGGGGATGTAAGCCGGCAGCGCCAGCTCGATCGATACGGTCGCTTCCTCTGCTTTCTTCACTACCTCACGCCCCTCTCTCTTGGCTTTGATTTCTTCGACCGCCTCGGCTAAAAGCTGGCTGTAGTAGTTAAATCCAACAGCCGCAATGTTGCCGCTTTGCTCTACACCCAACAAGTTGCCCGCACCCCTTATTTCAAGGTCCTTCATAGCTATGGCAAAGCCCGCCCCGAGTTCAGTGGCGCGGGCAATCGTTTTCAAGCGCTCCCTGGCCTGCTCGGACATCATTCTGGATGAATCGAATAAAAAGTAGGCGCTGGCTGCATTAGCGCCCCTGCCTACCCTGCCGCGCAATTGGTAAAGCTGTGTCAACCCCATCTTATCGGCGCTGTCCACAATCAGGGTATTTACATTGGGCATATCCAAACCGGATTCGATGATAGTCGTGGTAACAAGAACATCGCTTTTGCCCTCCACAAAATCACTCATTACATTTTGGAGTTTTTCTTCGTCCATCTGCCCGTGTGCCACGGAAACCCTGGCTTCGGGCACCAGCACAGCTATCCTGGCGGCCACATCATTGATGCTTTGCACCCGGTTATGTACCAGAAATATCTGGCCGTCACGTTCCAGTTCACGCAGCACGACTTCACGAACCAACCTATCATTGAACTCGCCAGCATAAATATTTACCGGCATACGGTTTTCGGGCGGCGTCTCAATCGTACTCATATCGCGGATGCCCGACAGCGCCATGTGCATGGTGCGGGGGATAGGAGTGGCACTGAGGGTCAGTACGTCCACAGACTGCCTCATCTTCTTGAAATGTTCTTTATGAGCGACGCCGAAGCGCTGTTCTTCATCGATAATAACCAGGCCCAGGTCTTTGAAAACAACATCCTTCTGCAACAGCCTGTGCGTCCCTATACATATATCTATTGCCCCTTCTTTGATTCCTTCAACGACATCCATTTGTTCCCGGTGAGTGCAAAAACGGCTCAGCGCAGCCAATTTGACGGGGAAAGCCTTCAACCTTTCGATGAAGGTATTTAAATGCTGTTGCGCCAGAATGGTGGTCGGTACAAGGACAGCAACCTGTTTGCCATCCATTACCGCCTTGAAGGCAGCCCGTACAGCTACCTCGGTCTTGCCATAGCCCACGTCACCGCATACCAGACGATCCATAGGTCTCAAAGACTCCATATCAGCCTTAACCGCCTTCAGAGCATCGATCTGGTCGGCCGTCTCAATATAGGGGAAAGATGCTTCAAGTTCCTGCTGCCAAAGCGTGTCGGGCGAAAATTTCAACCCGCCTCCCGCTTCCCTGGTGGCATAAAGTTCAATCAGTTCGCCAGCTATATCAGCAACCGATTCCTTGACCTTCTGGCGGGCCCGGTTCCATTCCTGCGACCCGAGTCGGCTAAGAGACGGGGCCCGTTCTCCCCCACCTATATATAGGCTCACACGCGCCACCTGATCAACCGGAACGTAAAGTGTGTCACCACCGGCATATTCAAGCATCAGGTATTCTTTCTCAACGCCAGAGCTGACCATCATGGTTACACCCGCAAATCTTCCGATCCCATGTTCGATATGAACGACCATGTCTCCCACGTTAATATCATTCAGGAACAGGTGGTGTGATACGGGACGAGATTTAACCGCCCTGCGCTGCTTTACGATCCCGAACAGCTCCCTGTCGGTCATCAGGAGAAGCTCATTGTCGAGCTGCCAGCCTCCCCCGAGGGACCCATGTATAAGTGTTAGCGAACCTGCCTGCGGCGTCTCTGCAAGATAGATTGCAGGAGCAACCTCTATATTATGCTCGACAAGAAGCTCTTTCAGCCGGTCTGACTGCTGGCTTACAATGATAACCCTCTTACTTTCACGTCTTAAATCGTATAAGCGTTCTGCAAAAGCAGAGAATCTGGCCACAAAATCAGGTGCAGGTTTAAATGGAAGATCGTAATCTTTACCACTCAATTCGGCATCATCCCAGGCGCTAAGCCGGATGACCCGGTTAAGGGCTTCTATCCTGGCCGCTATCTCCTCCCAGACAAAATAGGCTGCCGCCCCACCGGTTTCGCCACTCTCATAATCGTCGGAGGACTTTAAATCGCGGGCTTCTTCTTCAATTTTCCTTATCTCTTCTTCAATCTGCTGAGGATCGTCTAGAATCAAAATGGCCTTTTCGGGCAGATAATCCAGGATATTGGCGCTACCTGTTGCAGAAACATCCTGTGAAGGCAATATAGTTACCGATGCAAGTTGCGCCTGCGAGCGCTGCGTCCTCGGATCGAATTCTCTGATGCTGTCCACTTCATCGCCGAAAAGCTCGATGCGCACCGGCAGTTCACGGCCTGCAGGGTAGACATCCACAATGCCACCCCGTTTTAAAAAAGTGCCCGGTATCTCTACCACTTCTTCATACTTGTAGCCAATGGACTGCAGGCGTTTAAGTAACTCTGCCTGGTGTATATGGCTGCCCTTTTCCAACTCAAGGTGCCCTGATTGAATCTCGTCTTTTCCGGCAGACCTGCCGGCCAGCGCCAATGCGCTGGTAACTACAAATGGGCGCTTGTTATTATAGCCCCCATTATCATAACCAGAAAGAAGTGCTAATACTTTCATGCGGTCCGAAGTTATTACGGGATCTGAGGCAGACGTCCCGCCCAGCAAATCAATTTCAGGGAAAAAGCTCGCAACACTCTCAGGCGGCATCCAGAGCTTCACCTGTTCGCAGATCCTGGCCGCCGAATCGGGATGGGCAGTAACCAGCAACACAGGTATGCCAAGCGTGGTGTAAATTGAAGCAGCAAAATAGCTGTATGCCGGCTCGGGCAGGTGCAGGTTGAGGCTGCTCGGCGCATCTTTTTGCAAACGATCCGAGATCCGCTTGAACTCCGGCAGCTTTTGAATTACATCGCTTAAGTAAAATAAGTTCATAGTCAAACACGTACGGGGCTGTTCCCAAACGGGACAGCCCTCGATACGATTTTAGCATAGCTCTTTCAGGGCAACAAAGGGAGAAAAGACCGTCTTTTTCTGCGTGCCGGTTTGAGTTAAAACACGGATTCGTATATTATTTGCTGGACTCGGCATGCATTTTCAGGAATAAAAGAAGGTTCGATGAACTTTTCAGATAAAGGTATAAAAGAAGCGAGACTCCGCGACGGTTTAAAACTTCTCATCAGCCTTACCGTCTGCATAGGCGCCGGGCTGATAGGGTCTATTTTCTCGGGTGGATCGATCCCCACCTGGTATTCGCTGCTGCAAAAGCCATCCTTCACACCTCCCTCCTGGTTATTCGCTCCTGTCTGGTTCCTTCTGTATATACTTATGGGAGTTTCTGTATTCCTTATCTGGCGCAGAGGTTTCCGACAGTTCCAGGTCAGGGAAAGCATAATTATCTTCACGGTCCAATTATTTCTGAATGCCCTGTGGTCTTACGCCTTCTTCGGCTTAAAATCACCCTTGATAGGACTTCTGGTGATTGTGCCGTTATGGACAGCCATCCTCCTGACCATACTTAATTTCTACAAGGTCTCAAAAACTGCGTCGTTGCTGCTGATGCCCTATATACTATGGGTAAGTTACGCTACCGTGCTCAACTTCGCAATCTATCTGCTGAATCCCTGATATGAGGGAGCGGCCTCTCATGAAAACGTGTGTGCAGTTATATTTAAAAAAATGGGGTCGTTAGCTATGGGTACTGCACTTATCTTACGGGCAAAGATGTTTAGATGATTAAGTTAAAGGAATATCTGCCCCAAATTGAGGACCTGATCGATAGGGCCCTTGAAGAAGATCTGGCCTCAGGCGACATCACCACGGATTCTGTAATTCCGCCGCATGCCAAGGGCAAAGCAAGCTTCATATCCAGGTCCACAGGGATACTGGCAGGGATCGAAATAGCCGGTATGGTATTTCTCAAAGTAGACCCCTTTTTAAAATTCTCAGCACTCATTGCTGATGGGACTGCTGTAAAACCGAACGATATCCTGGCTACCGTTTCAGGGAATACCGCCAACATATTGAAGGCTGAGAGGACCGCTTTGAACTTCGTCCAGCACCTCAGTGGCGTTGCCACATTGACAGCCCGGTATGTGGAACTTGTAAAAGGATTACCGGTGAAGATCCTGGATACCCGAAAAACCGTTCCCGGCCTGAGGGTACTTGAAAAGTACGCTGTCTCGGTCGGCGGCGGCACCAATCATCGCCTGGGCCTGGCAGATTTGATCTTGATTAAGGATAACCACATAGCCGTCTTGCACAAACGCGGGCTGGAAATCAAAGAGATCATCCGGCAATCGCGCAGCAAAGTAGCCCCGAATATCAGGATTGAAATAGAGACCACCAATCCAGAAGATGCACTGGCGGCAGCCGACGCCGGTGCAGACATCGTAATGCTGGATAATATGAGTTTGGACGAAATGCGCAGTGCTGTAGAACTGGTAAATCATAAAGCAATCCTGGAAGCCTCGGGAGGTGTAAACCTAGAGACGGTACGTTCAATTGCGGAAACGGGAGTGGATTGGATTTCGGTGGGAGCACTGACCCATTCTGCCCGAACACTGGACATCAGCCTCGAATTGGTTGAGTATTAAGCTACAACATACAAGAGCAGCGACTATTTAATTATTTTATTTATCTTCAATGTTCGTGCCTATGCTCATGCAAATGCGGATGGCGGTGCACAAGCTCTTTATGCCTGTGTGAATGTTCGTGGACAAGGTTGTTGCGGAGAAGAAAATCAGAATCAGAGAGGAACTCTTCCGGCTTTCCATCAGCTACTATATCGTGGCCGGCTCCCATAACTATGACGCGTGTAGCAATCTCTTCTACTACGTCTAAATCCTGCGTGCTGAATACCAATACCTTATCTTTATCTGCCCACTGCAGGAGGAAATCAATGAGATTTCCCTGACTCCAGGGGTCGAGGCCGGTCGTGGGCTCGTCAAGCAGCAATACTTGGGGGCGTAGCGATAGAACGCAAGCCAGCGAAACCTTCTTTTTCTCGCCACCCGATAACAGATAGGGAGGGCGCTCTCTAAGACTGCCTATGTTCAGCAATGCCAGTGCTTCGTTGGCTCTGGATATCACTTCATCCTTAGAAATGCCCAATTGAAGAGGGCCGAAGGTTACTTCGTCCCAGACTGTTGGAGAGAAAAGCTGTACATCGGGGTCCTGGAATACAAACCCAACGCGGCGGCGAAATTCAGCTGCCCTATTTCCGGTTTCCAATACACTCTCGGACAGCTTCATTCCGAAAGCTTGCAACTCCCCGGCGGTAGGGAATAGCAGCCCATCAAGAAGTTTGAGCAGAGTGCTCTTACCCGAACCATTGGCCCCCACCAGGGCCACAAGCTCACCCGCCCCGATCTTGAAGCATATCTGCCTTAAAGCTGAGATACCTCCCGGATAATCATAGTTCAGGTTCTTCGCTATATATATAAAGGTACTATCCATTGAACTCACCGGTAAATACTCCAAAACATTAAGGATACGGCTACAAGGGTAAAAGCCATCCAGATAAAATCCCGACTTCTTAAGCTAAGTTCATTTAAGGTACGTATTTCTCCCTGGTAACCGCGTGACAGCATGGCCAGGTAGACCTCCTCGCTCAAATATTGTGATTTGACCATGGTTGTAGCCAGAGCCCGCCCCAGCCATCGCCTATTTTCCGCTCCTGAGAAGCCGCCTATCGTACGGCTCTGCCTGGCCAGGAACATAGAGTTGGTGGTGTGCAGCAACAGGAATATGTAGCGATAAGTCATGCCCAAGACATCTACTATAAGCGACGGCAAACGAAGCCAGCGCAAAGCCACCAGGAATTTTGTCCAGGGCGTGGTAAAAATTAGAAGCAAGCCCAGGGATAGTGAGTCGACTACCCGCATAATGAGGAGTCCTGCGGTACGCGCCCCCTGCGCAGTGATAACGGCCTGACCGGCTATGATTACGAGCGGAGTTCCCGGTGTAATAAAAATCGCCGGGATGGCAATTACAGCAGTAAACACCGGTATGAATATGAATAGCCGTTTGAGAAAAAATGCCACCGGTATCTTTGATAACAGGACCAAAACCAGGGCCAGGATAAAAATGGCTATTAATACGGGGAAATCCTGTGCCAGCCCGACAAAGATAATAAAGATCAATAAAGTTACCGCCTTTACCCTGGGGTCCAGGCTCTGCATGAACCCCGAGATACGGCACAGGTTCTCAGTTACAAGCACCGATTCCAGCGCCTGAGTAAAGCCTGCGATATTTCTGGCTAGAAAACCCCCACCGGTCACACCTAAGATACCCCCGTGGAAGTAGGATTTTGCTTTATCCTTTTCTTGCGGCTGATCCAACGGCCAAGCATCCAGAGAAGGAAACCTACTACAGCGATACCTATTAAGGCCGAGAGAATGTATCCCGCAATATTCCCTATCGTTGGGATAGTATAGTCAGGCAGCGGAGCATGCCAAATACCCGACATTCGCCCCAGCCCCTGAGGTATATATCCCAAGATCTCCTTCAGTTCATTTGCACCCCATTCGGCCCAGGCTGTTCCAGAGGCCAACAACCCTAGAGGTGTGGCAAAGGCCAGCACTACCAGGGCGCCAGCCCACACGAACCACAGCTTGCCCTCGTCCTTTTGCGAGGCTTGCCTACTGAGAAAAGCTGAGTGCGATTTTTGCAAATAGAAGAAAACGAGCCCGGTCACGATGGCTTCAGCTGGCCCGGCTATAGCAAGGTGGCCGATTGCCATGGCAGGTATAGCTATATTCAGACTGTAGGGAGCGTATAGGGGAGTGCCGTCGGCCGCATGAAATAAGAGCGGCTGAAGTCCCAGCTCAAGTCCTGCGACTAAAGCGGCGGCGATTATGCCGAAATAGCTGCCGACAATAGTGCCCGCCAACCGGCGTGCGGAATTAATATCCGAATTGCCGCTTATCACTTTATATATAAAATAGCCGACCATGGGCAAGACCACGGCCATATTGAAGCAGTTGGCGCCGAAGGTCGTTAGTCCTCCGTCTCCAAATAGTAAAGCCTGGATAGCCAGAACAACCGACACGCTCAATACCGCCGCCCATGGGCCAAGTATAATTGCTACCAGTGTACCTCCAACAGCGTGACCGGTGGTTCCTCCGGGCAAAGGAATATTGAACATCATCAAAATGAATGTAAAAGCGGAAAACAGGGCCAGCGCCGGGACAGTCCGGTGAGTCAGGACCTTACGCACACGTTGAACCGCTACATACCAAAAAGGCGCCGAGACAACGTACATTGTCCCGCATGTAACAGGGCTGAGGTAGCCATCGGGTATATGTATGGGGATCCTCCTGGTGATTTTAAATTAGATTTTTTTCTGGCACTTCGAGCACAGCCCGAAAATAGCGAGGTGATTGATATCGGCTTTAAACCGGTGATTTTTAATGAGGGACTTTTCAAGCGGCTCCAGGTCGGATTCCGGCATATCCAGCATACTGCCGCATTTGGTACAGACCAGGTGGTGATGTCTGCTGTTTTCCCTGGCGTGGTAACGCACTATGCCGTCACCCATGCTTATTTCGGCAGCTAATCCGAGCTCTTTCAGCAACTCAAGCGTGCGGTAGACTGTGGAAATATTAGCATAGGGGTATTTCTCACGAACACGATGGAAAATCTGTTCTGCGCTAATATGGCGTTTGGCCCCGTGAAGCGCATCTACTACCATGATTCGTTGGGGCGTAAGACGGTATCCCCTTTCCAATAAAGCTTTTATGCAACTCATAATGCAACTATTATGGCAAAGAATAACTGAAATTGCAATTAGTCGCAATTGATAGTGATTGCTTATGCAGTCAGTTTGTCTTTGCTGTCCAGCATTATGGTAACCGGACCGTCGTTGAGAATTTTTACCAGCATATGGGCGCCAAAGCTACCTTTTTCAACCCTGAGCCCGGATTCACTTAACTTATCAATAAAATAATAGTATAGGGTTTGCGCCCTGTCCGGAAGCGCTGCCGAGGTAAAGCTGGGACGGCGGCCTTTTCTGGCATCTGCCAGTAGGGTAAACTGGCTGATGACCAGCAGTTCGGCCTTGACCTGGAGCGCAGACAGGTTAAATTTGCCTTCATCATCGTTGAAAACTCTCAGGTTCACAATCTTATCTGCAAGGTAATCGGCATCTTTTTCCGAATCGTCCGCCGCTACACCCAGTAGGACCACGAACCCGGACCCTATCTCGCCCAATACCTTGTCATCCACTGTGACGATTGCCCCTGTTACCCTCTGTAATAGCGCTTTCACAACGTTCCCCTGGCAATTATTACCGGCAATATTGTAGTAAATCGGGTTATTGTAAACAAACATTGATGGTGCTAATATTATCGGGCTCAAAGCACCGGCTTATAAATCCCATCAGGGGTTAGCCATTCGTATTTCATCCGATTGACACCCCAGGAGGCTTGGGCTACAATCACATTTAAGCCGTCTGCTCTGGAGAACTCTTAATGAAAGAAATGCAAATCGACAGCATACGGGTTAGCCTGATGAACTACCAGCACGTGGTAATCCTCAAGGAAAGGCAAACCGACCGTTATCTTCCCATTTGGATAGGTCCTGCCGAGGCGGATGCCATTTCGATGAAGCTTCAGAACGTAGATGTATCCAGGCCGATGACGCATGACCTGCTGAAAAACACTATTTTTGCTCTCGAGTCTTTATCCGGCACTACCATCAACAGGATCGTGGTCAACGACCTGCGCTCCGATACCTTTTATGCCCAGATTGTATTCGAGTTCAACGAAGGCCCCCCTGTAATTGAAATTGAAGCTCAGGGTGGCGGCAACAAGGTGCGTGATTTCGAGAACGATTCCAGGCTTTCGCTCACATGGCAGGGCCGGGAATTTAAATCCACAATTGTGCGCAAATGGTTGGACTCCAAGAAGCACTTCATGGAAGTTGACGGCGGCGAAGGGTGGATGTTTGAAGTCTTCTATGACGAGCATAATAAACGCTGGCTGCTGACTAAAATGAAGCTGGATTCACGTCCGAGCGATGCCATAGCACTGGCGGTCAGGGTAACTGCGCCCATTTACGCCGAAGAATCAGTCCTGGATAAGGCCGGCATCATCCTCGATGCAGAAACCGGTAAAATTACTCCGCAGACCAAGTCTGCCGAGGCTAACGCCGCGCAGCAGGAACAGGTTGACGAGCAGGAATTGAAGAAGCTTTCGGCTTTCTATGATTTCATCAATGGACTCGATCTCGATGATTTCGGCAAGAAAAAGGGTTAAGCCTTGAATTCCTGAAATAAGTTGGCCCCTGCATGACTTTACAATTGTAAGCACCAGCATTGCTTAAAATGCGTAATTGCTAAGGCGTATCGGAGCACCCAAAAAAATCAATGGAAATTCCGTTGACGGATAAAAGTTGGACTTGTTATAATGCCTGTGCTTAGACAAGATAAGGAACAGAAATCAGAAAAAAGACAGCTGCTAAGATCGTTCTGGTTTCTTTTTAACGTAGGTTGGTACGTCGCACTTAGCATGGTCGTGCCAATACTAATTGGTAAGTGGTTGGATGATCCCGAGAGATTGAACAGCGGATTACTGTGCACGTTAATAGGATTTATCACGGGAACCATGGTGGCAGCATACGGACTATACCGTATGCTGCGCCAGCTAATAAAAGAGCAAAAAGACATGGACGCCAAAAAGAACTCGATAAAGGAGCAGGACAGTGAGTAAACTCGGTTGCTCCAGCCGTTTAATGGTAATCCTGGGCATTATAGTCCTGGCGCTCTTCCTGACGTCGTTTGTCATGGGACCGCTCGGCAGCAAGTTTTTCAATATCCAGGTCCCCAAGGACCTGCAGGTATCGAAACCCTTCGTACAGCTTCCTTCCGAACCGATTTTCCACATAGGCGGATTCAACATCACCAACACCGTTTTAGCGTCGTGGGTTACCATCCTGGTGCTGTTTCTGCTGTTCTTCTCCGCCACCAGGAAGATGAAAATCATACCTGGCAGAATGCAGAGTTTTGCCGAAGTAGTGGTCGAGGGCATCTATAATACCATTGAGGGCGTAGCAGGAGAAAAACACGTACGTACGTTTTTCCCCCTTATTACTACCATATTTTTGTACGTCGTCACCAACGCTCTGCTGGCCCTTATACCCCTGTGGGGCACCTGGGGCCCGGTTGAACACAGTGCCGAGGGCACGGTCATCATCCCGTTCCTGCGGGCAGCCAATACCGATGTTAATCTTACCCTTTCTATTGCCCTTATATCTTTTTGCTTTATTGAATATCTTGGCTTCAGCAAGATCGGCCCGCTCAAATATATCGATTCATTCTTCAAGTTCAGCGAGCTGGGCAAAGCCTTCGGAAAGCTTTTCAAGGGCGACGCCAAATCATTTATCAGCGGTTTTGCTTTCGGTTTCATAAATATATATGTAGGGTTGCTGGAAATTTTAAGCCACTTTATCAGGATAGTAAGCTTTACCTTCCGTCTATTTGGCAATATGACTGCCGGTGAAATATTGCTCGGCGTAATGACCTTTCTGGTAGCTTTTATAGCTCCCGTCCCATTCTACGGGCTTGAAACCCTGGTCGGTTTCCTTCAGGCTATGATCTTTGCCGGGTTAACACTGGTATTCGGAGTTATGGCAGTAACCTCGCACCATGAAGAGGGTGCTGAACAACATTAATAATTACGGACAAGTAAAAAGGAGGAATTAGATGGACGCTCAAACTATGAAAATGTTAGGTGCTGGTCTTGCCGGTGGTCTGGGAATGCTTGGACCTGGCATCGGCCTTGGATTGATTGGACTTGGCGCCATGCAGGCGTTAGGCCGCAACCCAGAAGCCAGAGGCGCCATTCTGACCAATATGATCCTTATCGGCGCTCTTGCAGAAGCAATCGGCATCTACGCTTTGATTATAGCCATCCTTCTCGCCATGGTCGTCTAATAACTATGAAAGGCAGGGCACGTACTTGGTTGCGCGCCCGCCCGGTGACGGAAATTATAGCTGGCACCGCATGAGAAAATACAGGAAAATGGAAGTTTGAGGTAAATATGGAAAGTATCGGCATCAATTGGCAACTGCTGGTTGCTTTTCTGGTCAACTTCCTTGTTTTGTTCGGCCTTCTCACCGCAATCCTGTACAAGCCGGTCCTCAAGATGCTGGACGAAAGACAGGCTAAGATAAAGGAAAGCCTTGAACAGGCAGAGAAAATTAAGGAGCAGACGAGCCGCAGCGAAGAGCAGATCAAAGCAGCGGTTGTAGCTGCACGCAAAGAAGGGCAGGTGATAATTGCCCAAGCCTCCCAGATTGCTGAGAAAATGAAGGAAGAGGCCAAAGACGGAGCGCGCAGGGAAGCAGACTCTATCATCACCAAAGCCAGAGCTGAGATCAAACTGGAGCGCGACAAGTCCATTGCAGAGTTGCGATCAGAGTTCTCCAACCTTACTGTCCTCGCAGCAGAGAAGGTAATTAAGGAATCACTGGACGCACACAAACACACCAAACTTATCAATGAGGTCCTAGACCAGAGCAACACTTTTAAACGGAATTAGATAGGATAGCTAAATGATATCAACGATTTCTGCCAGGCGTTATGCTCAAGCGATTTTTCAGATCGCAGAGGCGAATAAGAACCTGGATGAATGGCAAAAAGAGCTCGGCAAGCTTGCCGAGCTCATGAAAGATCGTGAGATGGTAAACCTGATCGATCACCCTAAAGTGCCGTTCAATCTAAAATCAGAGCTGATCAAACAGAAGCTTAAGACGTCAAACGAGCTTGTCCTTAACCTGTGCTACCTGCTAATTTTAAAGGATAAGTTAAAGAACGTGGACCAAATAGCAGATGAATACGGAGCACTCCTTGATGAGCAGCGCGGCATCAAGCATGCCCTGGTAACGACGGCTGTCGCTATCGACGATACTGAAAAGCAGAGGATTGCAGGCCAGCTCGAAAAAATAACTGGAAAGAAAGTATCAGTTAAGCTCCAGGTCAACCCGTCCATAGTCGGCGGGATGGTCGCCAGAATCGGAGACACCTTAATCGACGGCAGCGTCCGCAACAAGCTGGACCTGCTCAGGAGAGACCTGGTAGAAGCTAGTAAATAAACAACCTTTAAGGGGGTGAGCAGATTGAAATCCCAGGAAAAAGACATAGTATCGGTAATAAAAGAACAGATCGAGCACTTCGGTGCCACTGCCACCATGGTAGACGTTGGAACCGTGGTAGAAGTCGGCGACGGTGTCGCCCGCATCCAGGGCTTACGCAAGGCTAAGAATAATGAATTGCTGGCCTTCCCCAACGGCATAATGGGACTGGCACTCAACCTGGAAGAAGATAATGTGGCCGCAGTTATTCTTGGTGAATACAGCCATCTCAAGGAAGGCGATGAAGTGCATTGCACCGGTCGCGTCGTAGAAGTCCCGGTTGGAAAAGAGCTCATCGGCCGTGTAGTAAATACGCTGGGTCAGCCGTTGGACGGTCTGGGACCCGTCAAGACATCCAAGACCCGCCCTGTCGAACGTATCGCCCCCAACGTCGTAGACAGGCAGCCGGTAAACGTTTCCGTTCATACAGGTATAAAATGCGTGGATGCGCTCATACCTATCGGACGCGGACAGCGCGAACTTATCATCGGCGACCGCTCCATCGGTAAATCGGCGGTTGCGATCGACACTATCATTGCGCAGAAAGGCAAAGACCTGATCTGTATTTACGTGGCCATCGGCCAGAAAACGGCCAAGGTCGCCAATGTCGTAGAAACATTGAGGAAATACGGCGCCATGGATCACACTGTGGTCGTGGTTGCCTCCGCCTCCGATCCCGCCTCAATGCAATATCTGTCAGCCTATGCAGGCTGCGCTATCGGCGAAGAGTTCATGGAGCAGGGCAAGGATGCCTTAATAATATATGATGACCTTTCCAAGCATGCCTGGGCCTACCGCCAGGTATCGCTGATCCTGCGCCGGCCGCCCGGCCGTGAAGCCTATCCGGGCGATGTGTTCTATCTGCATTCCAGGCTTCTAGAGCGCGCTGCCAAGCTCTCCGCAGAGCTCGGCGGTGGTTCTCTTACCGCCCTGCCTGTCATCGAAATCCAGGCCGGCGACATGTCGGCTTATATACCCACCAACGTTATCTCCATCACCGACGGCCAGATACTGCTGGAAACAGATATGTTCAATGCCGGTATTCGTCCTTCGCTGAACGTAGGCCTTTCGGTATCCCGCGTAGGCGGCAATGCTCAAACTAAAGCCATGCGCCAGGTTGCCGGCAAACTCAGGCTGGATATGGCCCAGTATGCCGAGCTGGCAACGTTCGCGCAGTTCGGCGCTTCGGACCTGGACAAAGCTACCCTGGCACAACTGGAACGCGGCAAGCGTATGACCGAGATCCTCAAGCAGCCGCAATATGCACCTCTTTCGCTGGAAAATGAAGTCATGATACTCTTTGCCGTTACCAACGGGTTCATTGATGACGTACCCGTCGACAAGGTATCCGCCTTCGAGAATGCATTCTACAAATTCATGGCCAACAGCCACCCTCAGGTCGGCCAAAAGATAGCAGCCGATAAGCAGTTGAAACCGGAAATTGAAGCAGAACTCAAGAAGGCAATTGCAGAATTTAAACAGAGTTCTGCTTATTGAGGCGATTAGATGGTAAGTCCAAAAGTACTTAGACGCCGGATACGCAGTGTCCAGAGCACGGCCAAAATAACCCGTGCCATGGAAATGATCGCCACTGCAAAAATGAAAAAGGCACAGGACATGGCCATTGCCGGTAGACCTTACAGCAACAAGATCATGCAGGTCATCGCCGACCTGTCTGCACAGGCTGCTGCCGGCGGTGCGGTACATCCGCTGCTGATTAACCGCCCGGTAAAGAGAATAGGCATCGTCCTCATTACCAGCGACCGCGGCCTCTGCGGCGGGTTGAATACTAATCTCAACAGGCTGGTCGGCAATTTCATCCTGGAACAGAAGGTACCGGTCAGCGTTATTACAGTCGGGAGCAAAGGCCGCGATTTCATGCGCCGGTCAATGCGGGATATACGCGCGGAGTTTGTCAAATTGGGCGACCGGCCTAAGATGGACGATACCATGCCGATATCGCATATAGTGATTGAAGACTATATCAGCGGATTGTATGATCGCGTTTACGTAGCCTACTCCAGGTTCATCAATTTGATGAGCCAGAAACCGACTCTGGAACTGGTGCTGCCGGTCGAACCGGCGGTACTACCCAAAACCGTCAGCCCGGAATATATTTTCGAACCCAACGCCGCATTTGTTCTCGACGAACTTCTGCCAAGGTTCGTTGAAATGCAGGTATACCATGCCATACTTGAAGCGGTCGCCAGCGAGCAATCGGCACGCATGATGGCCATGCGTAATGCCACTGACAATGCTTATGATGTTATTGCTGAATTGACGCTGACGATGAACAAGGCACGGCAGGAAATGATCACTAAGGAACTGCTCGACATCGTCGCAGGCGTTGAAGGTCTCAAATAGGAGGTGCACATTGGCAAAAGGTAAAGTAATACAGGTAATCGGCACGGTAGTTGATGTCGAATTCCCCCAGGAAGAACTGCCTGCGATTTATAACGCTCTTGAAATCATGCAAGATGGAGAGAAAATCGTACTGGAAACGGTTGCCCATATAGGCAATAACTGGGTGCGCTGCCTGGCCATGTGTCCTACCGAGGGCCTTCAGAGAGGCGCCGAGGCTGTGGATACAGGCGCCCCAATTTCCGTGCCGGTAGGAAAAGCTGCACTCGGCAGGCTTTTCAATGTCTTCGGCGATGTACTTGATAAATTGGGTGAGGTCAAATCCAAGGATAGATTGCCAATTCACCGTGACCCTCCCACACTCGCAGAACAGGAAACCACCATCCAGATGCTCGAGACCGGAATCAAGGTTATCGATTTGATCACCCCCTTCACCAGGGGCGGTAAGATCGGCGCATATGGCGGCGCGGGCGTGGGTAAGACGGTTATCATCCAGGAGCTCATCCATAATATCGCCACTGCGCACGGCGGCTATTCGGTATTTGCCGGCGTGGGCGAAAGGTCCAGGGAAGGCAATGACCTGTGGCGTGAAATGAAAGAATCCGGCGTGATCGAAAAGACCATCATGGTCTTCGGACAGATGAACGAGCCGCCCGGTGTACGTGCCCGCGTGGCGCTTACCGGTGTTACCTTTGCAGAGTATTTCCGTGACTCAGAGGGACTGGACGTCCTTCTGTTCGTAGATAATATTTACCGCCATATCCTCGCCAACATGGAAGTGTCCGCTCTCCTCGGCCGTATGCCCTCGGCAGTAGGTTATCAGCCGACCCTGGGCACAGACGTAGCCGAAATGGAAGACCGCATCACATCTACCAAGAAAGGCTCCATCACATCGTTCCAGGCCATCTATGTACCTGCCGACGACTACACCGATCCCGGTATCGTCACCACCTTCGGCCATCTCGACGGCGTAGTCTCCCTCGAAAGGTCCATCGCTGCTCTGGGTATCTACCCTGCAGTGGACCCGCTGTCATCCACCTCCCGCATCCTTGACCCCAATGTGGTCGGCGAAGATCACTACCGGGCTGCCCGAGGCGTACAAAAGGTGCTGCAGCGCTATAAGGACCTTCAGGACGTGATCGCCATCCTCGGTATGGAAGAGTTGAGCGAAGAGGATAAGATTACCGTTAACCGGGCCCGCCGCATCCAGAGGTTCCTGTCACAGCCCATGTTCGTGGCTGAGCCCTTCACCGGCATCCCGGGTAAATACGTATCTATCAAAGACACGGTGAGAGGGTTCAACGAGATATTAGCCGGCAAATGGGACCACCTGCCCGAATCAGCATTCCTAATGGTTGGAACAATCGAAGAGGCCGCCGAGAAAGCTCAGAAAGTAGGGGCGTAATTATGCCGACTATAAAGTTAGAGGTTGTCACTGCTGAACGCCAGGTCTTTTCCGAGGACGTGACCACCATCATTGCCGAGGGCGTAGATGGGCAGATGACTATTCTTCCCAAGCATGCCCCCCTGATCACCATGCTGGCGCCGGGTGAACTGGTTATCCGCAAAGACGGCGAAGAGATGTATATGTCTATAAGCGGCGGATTCCTCGAGGTCAGGCCGGACAAAGTAATCGTACTGGCAGATGCCTGCGAACGCAGCGATGAGATCGATATCGAGCGCGCAAAGGAAGCCAAGAAAAGAGCTGAGGAAAGGCTGAAGAACCTTACAGACGAGATCGACCAGAGCAGAGCAGAGGCAGCTCTGAGACGGTCTATGGCCCGCTTGCGTGTTGTCGAGAAACGCCGCAGGACTCCCGGATACAGGCCAAGCGGCACATCAGTATAATCTAGATACAAAAATATAAGCCAATATCGATCGCACGGTCGATATTGGCTTTTTTATTAATCGGATTTGGTTTTAGACGATTTCCAGTCTAACCCTGGTACCTTCTTTAGTGGCTACCACACGTAACAGGGTACGCATAGCTTCGGCAACCCTACCCTGCTTGCCTATCACCCTGCCCTTATCCTCCGCATTGACTTCCAGTTTGATAACTACCCCACCCGAGTCAGTCTCTTCAGTTACTTTGACATCATTGGGTGCGCTGACGATGGACTTGGAAATGTATTCGACTAACTCCTTCATCATGCCTTCACCTCAGTACTAGATTTAGATTTTTTCTTCTGTTTCTGAGTAGTCTTCTGTACCGCCTGCCTGAACTTCCTGGTCGGATGAGCCGATTTAAATTTGTCCATAACCCCGGCTTTGGACAACAATCTATACGTTGTCTCAGATGGCTGAGCACCTTTCTCTAACCATGCCAGGGCTTTTTCCTCGTCAACATTTATAGTTTCGGGATCGTTAAGGGGATTATAATTCCCGATAACTTCAATAAAGGCGCCTTCCCGAGGTGACCTGCTATCTGTTACTACGATTCTGTACATTGGCTTGTGTCGGGCGCCTATTCTTCTTAACCTGATTTTTACCATGATCTCAGTCTAACTTAATTAGTCCTCCATTTTTATTCGCTATTATGCATGAAGCATATATACCTGTCAACAATATCACAGATTGCGCCACTCTCATTTTGGATGGAAACAAGATAAGTTTCTGAAATGAAAACCGATTTTATTCCACTTTAAAGGGGACGGACAGTTTTTCTGTGCCATTAACCGATATGACCACCTTATAGTCGCCCTTGTCCCAACTGCCGTTATTAGGTGCGTCAAG
>JBEKVW010000002.1:0-50129 GCA_049513695.1 Dehalococcoidia bacterium
CTTTGCCATAGCCACTTTCTGGGTCCCCAATGTCGTGCTTTCCTGCGATTTCCTGATCAGCGTTTCCCCCTTCCGTACCATCGGCAACCAGGGGATTTTCAGCATTAAAAACCTTTTGAGCCTGCTTCCGGTCAGTAAATATAAGAAGGAGTCGACGAGTGGCTGGGGCGCTCTGGACGAATTCGGCTGGGACAAGGTTTTTGCCGACCTTTATTTCACCCTGCCCTTCGACCTCGCCATTATAGACGGCCGGAAACGCTTCAGTTCACAGGATGAGTCATTCAAAGGCAAGACCGAGAATTTGGGCAAAATTATTAAAGGCGAACCTTTCGAAGTCGACTGCGAGGCCTCGGATTTGGCAGGGGTGGATATGCAATATCTCGACATCATCAAGGCCGGCAAGGTCGAGCTGGAAAGCTAGTCCAGGTACCTGACATCGAAGCCGGTGTACTTCCCGGTGGGATCGGACCATTTCATATCGATTTTTTCTATTATGGCGTCCGGCGGTCCTATCTTTAGCTGGCGCAGCAATTCCTCTACTTTATCCTTACCGCCTTCAACTTCGATCTCGACGTCGCCTGTCATGGTGTTGCGAACGTAGCCTTTCAGGGACAACGATTTTGCCAGGCGGAATGTAAAGGCCCGATAGTATACACCCTGCACCCGTCCGTGCACGAGCGCGTTGAGATGTACGATATCAGACATGCACTTATGACCAGCTCAGTTTAATGATCGGGGCCGATGTGACAGCCCGGTTAATTCTATTCGGGGAACTCCTCTTTCTTTCCTTTCTTTTTTATAACTTCCACTTCGGCTACCGGTTCAAAGATAGAAGCCATAGTCGTCTTCTTACTGTCTTTTTTCGGTTTCTTTTGTTCCCGCTTGCTTTTGTCTTTGGAACCCATAACATCACTCCTTATGCCATATTATGTGCTCAATACAAGTTTAACAAATAGAATTCATGTAAGCAATGAGTTTGTGTATTTCAAACCTTCCTTGACTTTCAGCTTCGTTTTATATATACTTTTGCTTTGTTGTCCAAATAGAGTATATTGAACTGATGTTTAGTTGCCCGAGTGGCGCAATGGCAGCGCAACCGACTTGTAATCGGTAGGTTAGCGGGTTCGACTCCCCTCTCGGGCTGAGATCAAGTGATCTGTTTGGAGAGGTGCCGGAGCGGCCAATCGGAGCAGACTGTAAATCTGCCGACCTAAGGTCTACGTAGGTTCGAATCCTACCCTCTCCACCACTAAGCCGTTTCAATTATTGTGGATTAAAAATATTTTATAGTATAATCTATAGTCGCATCTTCGTGATGTGAGATATAATGTTATGGTTAGTTGCCCACATAGCTCAGTCGGTAGAGCACGTTCTTGGTAAGAACGGGGTCATCAGTTCGAATCTGATTGTGGGCTCAGAAATGAAGGAGGTTTTTCAATATGGCAAAGAAAGTTTATGAGCGCAAGAAGCCGCATGTAAATGTGGGCACGATAGGTCACGTTGACCATGGTAAAACAACGTTGACCGCTGCTATCACCCTTGTATTGTCCAAACAACAGGGCATCGGGGACAATGCATTCAGGCCCTTCGACAGCATCGACAACGCGCCGGAAGAGAAGGCCAGGGGCGTGACGATCGCTATTGCCCATATCGAATATGAGACGGCCAAGAGGCATTACGCCCATGTGGACTGCCCCGGCCACGCTGACTATATTAAGAACATGATCACCGGCGCAGCACAGATGGACGGCGCCATACTCGTGGTCAGCGCTCCCGACGGCCCCATGCCCCAGACCAGGGAACACATCCTCCTCGCCAGGCAGGTGGAAGTGCCGGCCATGGTGGTGGCCTTGAATAAAGTCGATGCCATGGAAGACGAGGAACTGCTGGAGCTGGTCGAGCTTGAATTGAGAGACCTTCTGAAGAAATATAACTTCCCCGGAGATAAAATACCTATAGTCCGCGTCAGCGCCCTTAAAGCGCTTGAATGCGGCTGCGGCAAACCGGACTGCAAATGGTGCGGACCTATCCTGAAGTTAATGGATCAGGTTGACAACTACATTCCTCTGCCCAAGAGGCCGATAGATAAGCCGTTCCTGATGCCGATCGAAGACGTTTTCGGCATCAAGGGCCGCGGTACAGTTGTGACCGGCAGGATAGAGCGCGGTGTGGTCAAAGTCGGAGACGAAGTCGAAATCGTCGGTATCAAAGAGACCAGGAAGACCGTCGTGACCGGTGTCGAAATGTTCCACAAGCAGTTGGACCAGGGTGAAGCCGGAGATGCCGTGGGCTGCCTTATTAGGGGCATTGAGCGGGACGAAGTGGAGAGGGGCCAGGTTCTGGCCAAGCCGGGTACTACTAAACCACAGACACACTTTGAAGGTGAAGTTTACGTTCTGACGAAGGAAGAAGGTGGAAGGCATACACCTTTCTTTACCGGCTATAAACCACAGTTCTATATCAGGACCCTCGATGTGACAGGGCAAGCTGAATTGCCTCAGGGTGTAGAGATGGTCATGCCCGGCGATAATATCAAAATGAATATCAAACTGATTTATCCTGTTGCTCTGGAACAGGGAATGCACTTCGCCATACGTGAGGGCGGAAAGACTGTAGCATCAGGCGTAATCACCAAGATACTGGGATAATAAATGGCAAAAAAAAGCGATGCGAGAGGTGTAATCTACCTGGCATGCACGGCATGCCAGGAGAGAAATTACACCTCGTCTAAAAACAAAAAAAATGACTCTCAGCGACTGGAATTAAATAAATATTGCGCTCGCTGCCGCAGTCATAAGCTCCACCGGGAGACTAAGTAATAGTGGCCAACGATAAAGAGCAGAATAAGGCTGTAGCTATTCAAGATACAAAGAATCTGCGGCCGGCAGCCAAGGCTAAAAAGACCCAGGTGCAGGTCACGCAACCGAAGAAGCGGCGCTTTTCATTTTTTACGGATGTCATAGGCGAGCTGAGAAAGGTTGTATGGCCGACGCGCCAGGAGACGATTCGCCTTACGGCGATAGTCATCGGCATATGCCTTTTCATGGCGCTGTTGCTGGGCAGCCTTGACTATGCATTTTCCGAATTTGTTGCGAAAGTATTATTAGGTGGCCACTAAGGTGAACGCGACCGGCAATGCACAGTGGTATATAATCCACACCTACGTTGGGCACGAGGAAAAAGTTAAGAACAAGCTGCTTCAACGTATTAAGTCAATGGATGCCGGCACCAAGATCCTTAATGTCGAGATACCCAAAGAGAATGAGATAGAGATAAGGTCCGGACAGCGGCGGACGGTTGAGAAGAAGATGTTTCCCGGCTACCTGCTGGTCCGCATGGTGATGGACCATGACAGCTGGAAAGTAGTCAGGGAAACTCCCGGAGTAACCGGTTTCGTCGGGGACGGCAAAGAGGCTACCCCGCTGGAAGAAAGCGAAGCCAACCGGATACTGAAACAGAAAGAAGAAGGCGTAGCACAGGTAAAGATAAGGTTTAAAAAAGGAGAAAACGTCCGCGTTATGGACGGTCCATTCACGGATTTTATTGGCACAGTGGACGAAATTAATATGGGCAAAGGAAAAGTTAAAGTGCTGTTGACCCTCTTTGGCAGGGAGACATCCGTAGAACTGGACTTTTTACAAGTGGAGAAACTTTAAATGGCAAAGAAAGTTAAAGCAATAGTGAAATTACAGATCCAGGCCGGCAAGGCTACACCGGCGCCCCCGGTGGGACCGGCACTCGGCCAGCACGGTGTGAATATCATGGGTTTCTGCAAGGACTATAACGACCGCACCAAGTCGATGGAGGGCTCGATCGTTCCAGTAGAGATCACCATATTTGAAGACAGGACGTTTACGTTTATTACCAAGACGCCCCCTGCTTCCGACTTATTGAAAAAGGCCTTGAGCATTGAGAAAGGCAGTGGCGCTACGCCTACAACGATGGCTGGCACAATCACTAAAGAGAAGATCAACGAGATCGCCAAGATGAAGCAAAAGGATCTGAACGCACTGGACATTGAAGGCGCTGCTCGAATTATAGAGGGAACCGCCCGGAGTATGGGCATAAAAGTGGAGTAAATTCATGGCAACCAGAGGTAAAAAATACGAAGAAGCTTCCAAACTGCGCGATAGAAATAAAGTATATGAGCTCAAGGAAGCCATCAGCATAGCTAAAAAGGCGAGCTATGCCAAATTTGATGAGACCGTTGAGCTTCATCTAAGGATGGGCGTCGACCCGCGCGCAGCCGATCAGCAGGTGAGGGGCACCGCTCTCCTGCCTAACGGCCTGGGCAAACAGGTCAGGGTCGTTGTATTCGCGCAGGGCGAAGGCGCCAAACTCGCTACAGAGGCCAATGCGGAATTTGTCGGCGCCGATGATTTAGTTAAGAAAATCGAAGACGGCTGGATCGATTTCGATGTGAGCATTGCCACTCCCGATATGATGGGCAAGGTCGGCAAGCTCGGTAAAATCTTGGGCAGGCGTGGATTAATGCCCAACCCCAAGGCTGGTACAGTGGTTCCGCCCACCGACCTGCCACGTGCCATTTCAGAGGTCCGTAAGGGCCGCGTGGAATTCAGGCTGGACAGGACCGCCATCATACACGTTCCGTTCGGTAAGAAAAGCTTCGATGAAGAGAAGCTTTATGAGAACCTGATGTCCATCATCGAAGCGATAGTGCGTGCCAGGCCCAGCGGGGCTAAAGGCCAGTACATCAAGACAGCATCCATATCTACGACCATGGGACCGGGACTCAATCTGGATACCAAGGCAATGATGGATCTGGCTGTCACTGTGTAGTTGCCAATTAGATAATTGGTGCCGTTGACAGCGGGTGCCGCAAGGCTCAATACTTGCCCGCCGAGGTTAATTGATAGGCTGCATAAATTGCAGCGTATTTTATCCTCGTGTCATGGCACGAGGATATTTTTTTAGGAGCATTGATATGATACGTAAGAGAAAAGAAGAGATCATCAATGAGCTTGCAGGTAACCTCAGCAAGGCTGCTGTTGCCATTGCTACGGATTACCGCGGGCTCACTGCCAAGGAGATGGTTCAACTCCGCAAGCAGTTGCATCAGCAAGGGGTCGAATACAAAGTCATAAAAAATACACTGGCGCATTTTGCCGCTGAGAAGGCGGGCGTCAAAGGGCTGGACCAGTATTTCACGGGCCCCATGGCGCTTGCATTCGGCTACGATGACCCCGTAAAGCCGGCTAAAATATTGATGGACCACATCAAGAGCGCAAGCTCGGTTTTGAAGATCAAAGGTGGTGTCATGGGCGACAAGGCCCTCAGCGCCGCCGACGTTGCCAACCTGGCATCTATACCCAGCAAGGATGTCCTGATCAGCAGGCTGATGGGGCAATTAAAGGCGCCGGTATATTCGCTGCACTTTGTTCTCAGTTCGCCTCTGCGCGGACTGGTGGGCGTGCTGCAGGCCAGGGCCAGGCAATTGGAAGGAGGTTGAAGATAAGAAAATCCGAGGGGTTCAAACCTTTTATATTTATTAATGAAAAAACGAATTTCAGGAGGATATTAAGATGACCAAAGAAGAGATCGTAGCCTTAATTAAAGGAATGACAGTAATGGAGCTTTCCGACCTGGTAAAAGCTCTGGAATCCGAGTTCGGCGTCAGCGCAGCAGTTCCTATGGCAGTTGCTGGCGGACCGGCCGCCGGTGGAGCAGCAGGCGGAGCAGCAGCAGATGAGCAGACCGAGTTCACCGTCATACTTAAAGAGGTCGGTGAGAACAAGATCGCCGTTATTAAAGCCGTGCGTGAAGTCACAACCCTGGGTTTGAAAGAAGCCAAGGACCTGGTGGAGGGTGCTCCCAAGCCGGTTAAAGAAGGCGTGAACAAAGACGAAGCGGCTGTTATGAAGAAGAAGCTCGAAGAATCGGGCGCTAAAGTCGAAGTAAAATAATTTAACTTTCGAAGCGTTTACTGAGGTTCACCGGTTCTCTCCCTGATCGGGGGAGCCGGTGAACTTTTGTTTTATTTTTACCTATGGTATCTTCCTTATAAAAGCTTGTAGAGGAGTGACGCTAATGGTAGATTACAAAGAGAGAAAAATTCAGGCCAGAGTGATTTCCCAGAAGGGGACGTGCGTGGCGGGCTATAAGACCGGCCAGGAGTTCGTCATCTCGGACATGTGCCCGCCCGGCATGTGCGCCTGGGCTTTTTACAACATATTTCCTTTTGCGCAGGTGCTGATCTGCGGTGGCAGTTTCCCCTGGGAAAAGGATCCGGACAAAGCCACGGTGGCCTGTCCCGACCCTGCTAATCCGGTAGTTTTTGAATTGGTCAGGAAAAAGTGACCCTGGTCTCTTGTTATTTCAAGTTTTGCCTCTTATAATTTAATTGAGTAAATAATCAAGGGGGTGGAAGAGTATTGGGAGGAGATTTTTTTAAATCACATATTTTGTACCGGAAGCTGTTTATTTTCCTGCACACGAATTTAACGAGGGAGGATAACGATGGCGATGTATATAGCATATGCCGATAAGCTACTGAATTTCGCTGAGCAGCACGCCAGGGATATTGCACAGCAATGGCAGAAAGCGCTAGTTACAAACAGTAAAACGCCATCTTACAAAAAAGTAAGAGAATTTAAACTGGTAAATCAGGGCGAAAATTTCTACAAAAACCTGAAAAAATTCTATTTTGACCAGAACACATATGATGTAGTATCGGCATATTTCTCCAAGTTTGCAGAAGACCAGTTTTATGAAAGTATACCGCTGGATGAGGCCATATATGCCTTGATAATGCTGAGAAGGCACTTGTGGGTATATGCAGAGTTCCAGAATCTCTTTACTTCAGCGCTGGATCAATATCAGGCGTCCGAAGGAATCAACCGCACCGTGCTACTTACGGACTACGCCACGATTGCGGTGATTAAGAAATATAAGGAGCTTTCCAAGTAAGCTTGGATGCTTTACATATTGATGTTGCGTTGCCTGTATTGTAAAGCTTCAGCCAGGTGATTGGTATTGATGAGCTCGGAATTATCCAAATCGGCTACCGTGCGTGCCAGCTTGAGTGTCCTGTGGAAGGCGCGTGCGGTAAAGTGAATTTGTTTCATGGCAGTTTTCATTAGCAATTGGGCGGCAGCATCGATTTTACAGAATTGCCGTATATCTGAAGCGGACATCTCCGCATTACAGGTCAATACGGAATCCGCGTAACGTTTGGTTTGCCTGGACCTGGCCTCCTGAACCCGCGACCTAACCCTTTCAGAATGTTCAGCCATGCTGTCATCCACCAGCTTTTCATAATCTATACGTGGTATATCCAGAAATATGTCGATGCGGTCCATCAATGGGCCGCTGATTTTCTTTTGATAGCGGGTGATCACAGTGGATGAGCATTTGCACTCCCTCACGGGGTCGCCGTAATAGCCGCAGGGGCAGGGGTTCATAGCTGCCACAAGAATAAAATTAGCCGGGAACGTAAGGCTGCCCTCAGCACGGCTGATGGTAACAACCCTGTCTTCCATGGGCTGTCTGAGCGATTCCAGCGCCATGTGGTTAAATTCGGGGAACTCATCCAGAAAAAGTACGCCGCGGTGGCTGAGGCTTATCTCCCCGGGGTGCGGTATACGGCCCCCGCCCACCAGTCCGGCGTGTGAAGTGGAGTAATGAGGAGACCGGAAAGGGCGCTGTCTGACCAGAGGCATATCTTTAGATATCAGGCCAGATATGCTGTAGATCTTGGTAACTTCGATAGCCTCGTTCAGAGCCAATGAGGGCAAGATGGTGGCCAGCGCCCTTGCCAGCATGGTTTTCCCGCTGCCCGGAGGCCCGACCATGAGCACGTTATGCCCACCGGCGGCGGCCACTTCCATGGCCCTTTTGGCATGTTCCTGGCCTTTAATGTGGCACAGGTCTATCCTGTGGTCCTCACCTGAACTCTCCTGCCATGATACATCGCCTGCAAATTCCTTTATATCTGTCTCGCCCAGGAAATAACCGACCAACTGGCTTAACGCAATTACCGGAAATACCTTGACGCCGGTGATCAACGACGCTTCCGCTGCGTCATCGGCGGGGACAAAGACTCTGGCTATGCCGTTTTCTTTAGCCATAGCGACCATGGGCAGGATGCCATGGATGTGCCGTACGCTGCCATCCAGGGAAAGCTCTCCCAGGAAGAGTGCGTCGGAGGTATCCAGGCTTATTTGTCCCGAGCTGATGAGTACTCCGATAGCTATGGGCAGGTCGTAGGTCGGCCCAATTTTCTTCAAGTCGGCGGGCGCCAGATTGACGGTAATGCGCTTCATGGGAAAAGTGCCGCCGGAGTTCCTAATAGCTGCCCTGACGCGGTCCCTGGCCTCTTTGACGGCCGTATCCGGAAGCCCCACAATAAGGGTATTGGGCAGGCCGGGCGAGATATCAACCTCAACCTTCACCATCAGGGCGTCCATCCCGACCATTGCGGCCGTATTTACAATAGCTAACATAATGTTATGCTGAGTTATCCGGTTGCGCGATTATAACAGATATAAGGCCGGAGGCCACTTATTTTTATGCGCTGCATGCTTCCGGCGCGATGTTACCTGCTTGTTGTCAATCCAGGACGTTGTTCAGCGCGTTGGAGAGTCCCGGAACCGTCTTATACTTTGACAGGTCCCCGGGCTTGATCCATTTGGACTCTGTGTGCTCCCAGTCAGTTTTGATTTTGTCAGGATCGGATACATGGAAAAGGAACGGGTGGACAATCCATTTTCTGTTCAGTTTTCTGTCGATAACTTCCAGCGGTTTGCCCTGCCTGATAAGCCTTAGGGCACCTTTAAAAAGCCCCGTTTCCTCCCTGATTTCGGTATAAGCCTGGTCCAGTGGATCGGTCTCGATATAGCCGCTCACGCCTGCCCATGATCTTTGATAGGTGCCGACCCGGTGGCTGCGCCTTAGTATTAAAATCATGTTGCGGTGTTCTAAAAAACAGGTGACTACCTTCTTGACCTCGAAGGGTGTATCGATTACTTCGTCCAGCCGCTTCTGGAAATGCTCACTGAGTATTTGAAGAGCGGCCTGGGCAGCTTTTTCTTTTATCTCCTCTCTCTTACCGCGGAAAATAAACTTATGGTGGGTGGCGCCCGCGGATGTCGATAATCCCATATAGAAAAGGCCGATGGGCTTGAGGGGAGTGGCCCCGTCCGGTCCGGCGATCCCCGTGGTGGAGATGCAGACATCCACGTGCAGCAGCTTGCGTCCGCCTTCCGCCATTTCCTTGGCTGTCTCCAGGCTGACGGCCCCGTGGAGCTTCAAAGTATCCTCTTTAACGCCGGCCACCTGCATCTTCATATCGTTGCTGTAGGTGACAATTGAACCCTTGAAGTAGTTGGAACTACCGGGTATATTGGTAATTTTGTCAGCGATCCTTCCACCCGTGGCCGATTCTACAGTCCCCAGAGTTAGCCAGATGCCGGTCTTATCATGGTAATCCAATATCAGCCTGGCGTTAGCCATCTCCCATTTCTTCATACGTCATCGCCTGCACAGAGAATTTTAAGCATTGTAACAGAAACGGCATTTTCAGTATAAATCAGGCATGCTGATATAATTATGGCTATGAGTTCGCTCAAAGATACTATCACCTTCCTGGGAACGGGCGGGGCAAGGTTCACAGTGGCCAAACAGCTTTTGGCCACAGGTGGTGTCTGGATGAACCTGGGAGATGTACAGTTGCTGATGGACCCCGGACCGGGCTCGCTGGTTTACGCCATCAGGTATAAATGCGACCCCACAAAACTGGACGCAATAATTTTATCTCATAAGCACCTGGACCATTCTGTTGATATAAATGTGATGATTGAGGCCATGACAGAGGGTGGCTGGAAGAAAAGGGGCAGTTTATTTGCCCCCGCAGATGCCTTCAACAACGGCGCCGTGATATTGCCGTATCTGCAGAATTGTCCTGAAAGGGTCGATTTTCTGGAGGAGAGAAAACGATATCAGGTGGGCGATGTGTCGTTTACAACTCCGGTCAAACACATCCATCAGGTGGATACTTACGGCTTTGTTTTTCAGACGCCCAGGCACAAATTTTCCTGGATCACCGACACCAGAATATTTGATTCCCTGTCCGGTCATTACCGGGCCGACCTTGTCATAATAAATGTATTGAGCCTGGAAAGCTACCTGCCGGTCGATCATCTGGCGCTGCCTGATGCTGAAAAGATCATCAGGGAGATAAAGCCTAAAATCGCCATACTGACGCACTTCGGGTTAACCATGTGGAAGACCAAGCCCTGGGAAATAGAGCGCAGAGTGAGCGATGATACGGGCGTAAAGGTAATAGCTGCCCGGGATGGTATGGTCTTCGACCTGGACGAGGTCGACAAAGAGTAGTTAAACCAGGGATTCCAGGATAGTCCTGGCCAGCGCCTCGTTGATCCCGTTTACCGTGACCAGGTCCTCGATAGTCGCATCCTTGATATTGCGCACCGATCCGAACCTTTTGATCAGGGCTTTTTTGCGTGCCGGCCCGATGCCTGCCACACCGTCGAGCTGCGATTCACGGCTCTTTTTAGACCTCAATTGCCTGTGGTAAGTGACGGCAAACCGGTGGGCTTCATCCCTCACCCTCTGCAAAAGGTGGAGCTCCTCGGACGATTTGTCGAAGGGCACGGGGCCCGGCCTTCCAGGCTGAAAAACATCTTCGTTTTCCTTGGCGATGCTGATGATGGGTATATTGTCAACGCCCAATTCTTTCAAAGCGGCGCGTGCGGCATTGAGGTGCCCCTTGCCGCCATCGATCAGTACCAGATCGGGGAGCTCAGACCACTTTTCGACTGCATCGATGTAGCCTTTGAAGCGTCTGTGCAGAACCTCGCGCATCATGGCATAGTCATCCGTATGGTCGACCAGTTTGATTTTAAAGCGCCTGTAGAGCGATGGTTTGGGTACACCGTTCTCGAACACCACCATGCTGCCTACCGCGCTAGTGCCCTGGATATTCGAGATGTCGTAGGCCTCGATTCTGCGCGGGGTCTCGGCGATATTGAGTGCGCCTTTCAGGTTGGCCAGGATGTTGAGGTATTCCGGCCGTGCCATTTTTTTACTCTTATAAATTTCAAGCTGCTGACGCGCGTTTTCTGCTACCATTTCCATCAGGCGTAAGCCTGCTCCCTTGTGGGGTACCCTGATCTCCACACTGGCCCTCTTCCTGCTTGCCAGCCATTCACTTAGCAGTCCCACCTCATTTATGGGCGACTGAATTAAGATCAGCCCCGGTATATGATCGATAGAGGAATAATAAAGCTTGATGAAGCTTTCCAGGAGTTGGGCGTCGCTCTCATCCAATGACTTCTCCATGATGTAATGCTCATCGGCCGTCAACCTGGAATCCTTAACAGAAAAAATGCGTGCGCAGGCGGTATCCCTGTCGCGTGACAGCGCAACCACATCCTGCTCACCCCGGACGTTAAAGGTGATTTTATTACTGGCGATCACAGCCTGAATCGAGTGTATCTGGTCCCGGATTTCAGCCGCTTTCTCAAATTCCGTGTTCTCGGAGGCTTTCTTCATGCCGGCTTTCAGCTCGCGTATTACTAGTTCCTCTTTTCCCTCCAGCAGATCGATGGTACGCCTGACCAGTTCCGCGTATTCCTCCCTGCTGATGGCCCCGATGCAAGGGCCCCGGCAGCGTCCTATATGGAATTTAAGGCAGGGACGGGTTTCTTTACCCGTAATTACCTTGCTGCACGAGCGCAGAGGGAATATTTTCCGAATCAGATCATAAGTTTGTCTGGCCGACCAGGCACTGGGTATGCGTCCGATGTATTTAGCGCCGTCGTTGTAACGCTGCCTCGTGATATTTATGGTGGGCCAATCATTTTTGACATCGACTTTGATATATGGAAAACTCTTATCGTCTTTGAGCAGCACGTTGAAATGAGGCCTGTATTTTTTAATCAACTGGCATTCGAGTATAAGGGCGGCGATCTCGGACTCGGTGACTACAAAGTCGATTTTATCAGCCCTGGCCACGAGCTGCTCTGTCTTTTCGGGGAGGTTGGGGGTCTGCTTGTAGTAGCTCTTCACCCTGTTGCGCAGGCTGGAGGCCTTGCCGACGTAGATAGCCTCACCCTTAGCGTCTTTAAAAATGTAGATGCCGGGTTTGTTGGGCAGGAGCTTTAAATAGAGTTCAATGTTGCGGTTGACCATCTGCGGATAAATTTTAGCATCGCTTCATAAATACGACAAAGCGAAGAAACAACTATAATTAAATATCCTATTCGCAAGTATAGTTTTATGTTAAAATAGGGGTCGCTGGAAATGGTAGAAGACATAAGATTATTCCTAAATTACCTGGCAAAAGAGAAAAAGTGCTCTAAAAATACTCTGGATGCCTATCATAACGACCTGAGCCAGCTGGCTGACTATATAGCATCAGCTAAAAGCAAAGAGGCGGGTGGCTATGAAGTGGAAGAGTTGGGGGAAGAGCATCTAGCATCTTACATGCTTTACCTCAAAGGGAAGAGCTATACCGTTTCTACAGTAGCCAGAAAAATAGCGGCAGCCCGAACCTTTCTCAAATTTATGGCTGCTAGGGGTAAAGCGAACAAAGACCTGGCGCCCAAACTGGCGGCGCCCAGGGTGGTAAAAGCGGCACCTAAGGCCCTGACTGTGGGTGAAGTGCAGCGGCTGCTGGCCGAGACCGCCAGACTTCAGACCATTGATGCCAGGAGAGATAGGGCGATGCTGGAGTTGCTTTATGCCACCGGCATGCTGGCAAGCGAGCTGATGTCGTTAAATGTGGAAGACCTGGATATGAACCAGAATCATATTAAAATAACCAATCAAAGGGGGAAAAGCAGGGTTATCCCCATGGATAAACGCATCAAGGACATAATGAAGGACTATATTGACTCCGTCCGCCTAAAATTATTGGCCAGGGATAAGGAAAAGGCGCTGTTTTTAAACCAACGTGGTGAAAGGTTGACCAGACAGGGGTTCTGGCAGATCGTGCAAAGCTACGCCGAGCAGGCTGGCATTACTTCCAAGGTCACCCCCCGTTCCATCCGGCACAGCTTTGCTATGCACAGGCTTAAAAGCGGCTCCGATATACACAATATACAGGAGATCCTTGGCCACGCTCACATCTCGACCACCAAGTCCTATAAGCTGGCTTAGCAATATGTTTGTATATGAAACCGAGGTAGTTAAACCTTATTGACAAATATTTCCGGGAGAATTTAGACATGTCTAAGAAATCACGTAAAGCCAGGGCCAAGGGAAGGGTAGAACCTATTACCCCCGTTGCAAGCAGCAGGCCACAGCCTAAAGTTCAAGCAACTGCACAGGCTGTAGCGAAGCAGCCGGCTATAACGGCGGCCGCCGCCTTTCAGGCAAAGAACTACGACTACGTAAAATCCGACCTGGTCCGCATCGTCATTATCGCCGGTTCATTAATCTTAATCCTGATAATATTGACTTTTATACCAGCATTGAAGTCATAGGTAAAAGCGGTGGATTTTGACAGGCCCCGTGAAATTTTAGTGGAGTCGCTAAAATTTCAGATCAAAGACAAGCGGGTATTGGGAGCCTTCTCAAAAGTGCCGCGTGAGTTATTTGTACCCCCCGAACTGCAAGCGCTTGCCTACGAAGATAAACCTCTGCTTATTGGCTACGGTCAGACCATTTCTCAACCCTATATTGTGGCCCTGATGATCCAGGCCCTGGAATTGAAAGGGTCGGAGAGGGTGCTGGAAATAGGCACGGGAAGCGGCTATCAAGCCGCCCTGCTGGCAGAGCTGGTGAAGTCCCTTTACAGCGTGGAAAGGATACCCGAGCTCGCCGAATCCGCAAAAAAATTACTTGGCAAGCTGGGCTACAAAAATGTAAATATCGGAGTTGCGGGCGACGAACTGGGTTGGAAAGAACATGCCCCTTACGATGGGATAATGGTGGCCGCAGCAGCTCCGTCCGTGCCGCAATCACTCTTGGAACAGCTGGCCGTAGGCGGTATCATGATAATTCCTGTGGGGTCCAGATGGGAGCAGGAACTCATCAAGTTGCGCAAAGGGCAGTACGGGAATCAGATCGAGAATCTGGGTGGCTGCAGGTTCGTCCCGCTCATCGGCAAAGACGCCTGGCAGGAGTAAGATGACCTGTTAGAGGCTGACTTGGTGGCTCCACTTTATTTTGCGTAAAGTGCGCCCACGGGGCATACCTTTACACAGGACAGGCATGAATTACACTCTGTTTCCGACAGAGGCATGCCGGCAAAAGTGGAGACCACGGTATTGACGCCCCTATAGGCAAAGTCCAGCACTCCCGTGCCCTCACGCTGACACACCCACACGCATCTGCCGCACAATACACATTTATTCTTATCAAAGGCAAAGAGGTCGTGGCTGGAATCCACTGTATAATTCATTTCGATTTTTTTCAGCTGTTTATCATTCAGTTTGAAGTGCTCCAGCCCTGCTATATGTTGCAGTTCGCATTTCCTATTCTTGGGACAATGGCCGCAATCGAGTTTATGGTGACTCAAAAGCAGGTTAAAAGAAATCTGGCGCAACCTTATTGTCCGCGGGCTGTTAATAGTCACCTTCATCCCATCCTTCACTTTCTCGGTGCAGGCGGTTGCCGGGTTAAGTAGTCCGGCTATTTCCACAAAGCACAGGCGGCAGGATGCAAAAGGCTTGCTGTTATCCCTGATGCTGCATAGATTGGGTATAAAGATGCCATTATCCAACGCCGTCCATAGTAAATTGGAACCTGTTTTTGCTCTGATTTCTTTGCCGTCGATTATGATGGTGCTGAGCATGTACAAACGATATCAAAAAAGAAAGACGGGTTACAAATTTGTAACCCGTCTTCAATTATTGTTTATTATGTATTAGCTGTAGATTTCTTTGACTATGCCGCCGTCCGGCGCCCTGAGCTGGATAAGAAGCGGCATCTGTCCCAGCGCATGTGTGGAGCAGGAAAGGCATGGATCGTAGCAGCGGATGGCAGCTTCAACCCTGTTAAGTATGCCCTCGGTAACATTGCCCTTCTTGATGAAGTCCTTGGCTACTTCGTACACTGCGCGGTTCATAGCAGCATTGTTGTGGCCGGTGGCAACTATCAGGTTAAGCTTAGTGATCTTGCCCGACTCGTCGCTCCAGTAGTGGTGAATGAGCGTGCCCCTGGGAGCCTCTACGACCCCGACACCCTGTTCATTGAATTTATTAGAGTTGACTTGGATATCGCTGGAGGTTATATCCTTGTCTTCCAGGAGTTCACGTGTTTTTTCAATGGAGTAGATCAGCTCTATCAGGCGGGCATAGTGGTAGTATAAAGAGCTTTCTACGAAACCGAATTTGCTGAGTTTCTTGAATAGCTTCAACTCAGCATTGGCGATGGGTGTGGTAATTCCGGTGCAGGCATTAAGGCGGGCCAACGGTCCGGCACGGTAGATGCCGCCGGGATAACCCAGGCTCTTATAGAAGGGGAATTTCATGTAGGACCAGTCTTCGACGTATTCGGCGATGATATCCAGATATTTGGCAGGATCGAACTGTTCTTCTAGGACTACACCCTTGGAATCGACCAGCCTCCATTTACCATCATAAAGTGCCAGGTTATTGTTTTCGTCAACCATGCCGAGATAGCCGGACGGGAACTTACCGAAGCTCTCTACCAGGTCTGCATTCTGGGCTGCAAAGTCCTTCCATATTTTAAGTCCTACCTGGGCATCGGCCAGAACCCAGTCCATCTGCCTGAGAAAATAGTCCCTGTCTTCGACGGAGAGCGCCGTGCTCATACCGCCGGGCACTGCGGCGTTAGGATGTACCTTCTTGCCGCCCAGCTTCTTGATGATGGTCTGGCCCAGGCTGCGCATTTTGACTGCCTTGGTGGCCAGTTCGGGATTCACTCCAATGAGCCCGATGACGTTGCGCAGTGCGGGATCGGAATCGAAGCCCAGCAGCAGATCGGGGCTGGCAAGGTAGAAGAAATGCAGTGCATGTGACTGAATATACTGTCCCAGGTGCAAAAGCTCCCTTAACAGTTTAGCAGGCCGCGTCAATTCTACGCCGAGTATTGCGTCGCAGGCCTTGGCCGAACCTAGCTGGTGGCTTACCGGGCAGATACCGCAAATGCGGGGCGTAAGTGTTGGCATCTCCCAGAACACCTGGCCTTCGCAGAATTTCTCAAAGCCGCGGAACTGGGTGTTGTGGAACCTGGCGGAGGCTACATTGCCGGCCTCGTCAAGCTGGATGGTTACCTTTCCATGTCCTTCGACCCTGGTTATAGGATTAATTTCAATTATTTTGCTCGCCATTTTTTCACCTCTTAATCAAAGCGCATTATATTGCTGGGGAGAACCGGGATCCTACCCGCCAGCAATTCGGTAAGGCCGTATTTAATTGCCTCAGGCTCCGGAGGGCAACCGGGAATGTAGCAATCAACTTTAACTATTTGATTGGCCGGATATACCTTATCCAGAAGGGCCGGCACACCGGGTGACTGCGGGATCTTGCCCTTGTAGGTGCTGGCCGTCTCGATATAACCGCACCTGAGCACGTCGTCCTTATTTAACGAACTGCGCATAGCGCAGACACCGCCAAAGCAAGCGCAATCGCCCCATGCCATTAAAATTTTGCAATTGTGGCGCAATTCCTCGATGATCTCTTTCTCTTCTTCATTGCCAACTGAACCTTCGACTATGCCCACGTCAACTGGAGTGAATGTCTTAATATCAGTTATGGGGCTCCTGTGAAATTCAACCAGCTTGGCTACATCGATAATAAATTCATCTATGTCCAGGAATGACATGTGACATCCTGAGCACGCTTCCAACCAGACTGTAGCTACTTTTACTTTTGCCATTTGTTCACTCCTCACGGGCGTTATTTTTTCAGATGTTTGGCGATCCCTTTAAGGGTATCTGCATCGCTCTTAATGCCGGCCGGGCCTTTAACCATAGGGGCAGTCGACTTGCTGATACCGTCCAGGGTTGTATAGCTGCCTTTCGATTCAGTCCACAGCAGTGAAGGAAGGACCACATTGGCCTTGGCAGTAACCGGTGACAGGTAGCTGGCCTGAACTACTGCAAACTCGATTCCTTTCAATGAATCTGATAAAGCTTGAGACTCTGCCAGATCATCGGCAAGCAATAGGTACAGGCCTTTAATTTTTCCCTTGGTAAGTTCGTTTGTCACAGAACTCTTGACGTTGCTTATCCCGAGTTCCCAGGCGCCGCGGCTGTTGCCGTTACGTTTCAGCGAGATGACCTTGGGCTTGCTGCTGATCATGCCGGCCAGATTCAGGATAGTGGCAACCATGTTGGGGTCCTTGAACTGCAAGATACCGGCACCGTAGATGATAACGCTGTTCTTAGATTCAGCCAAAACCTCCGCTGCTTTATAAATATCATGTACATCGATGCCAAGCGTCTTTGCAGCGTTCTTGGCTTCAACTTCCTTGAAATCTGCTGAGAACTTGGTTTTATCGCCGGCTACCTTCCCATGGTCCAGGATGGCATTGCCAAGCGCTTTGATAGCAAGCTCCTCTTTGCCCTCGGGAGGCCTCAGCCAGGCGCTGGCGCGGAAGGTGAAAGGATTGCGCAACGGGTCAAGCACAATCAATTGAGCCTTGTTCTTGGAGGCCGCACGCATGACATAGGACCCAATCACAGGATGGGTTTTTACTGGATACGCACCGATTATCAGGATGGCATCGGCCGAAAGTATATCTTCGAGATTTGCTTCCATTTTGATGCTGGCTTTGCTATCAAATTTTGCAATACCCTGCGATACCGTCCGGAAGTCGTCGCCGTCAAGCGTGTCAACTAATTTGACTCCCAGGGCTTTATTGAGGTCTGTAAAAGCTTTAAGTGCTTCAGTGCTGGCCTTCCCGGAAGCGATGGCAGCCACATTGTCCAGGCTGCCGAGCTTTTTGGCAATGGCCTCGAAGGCCTCTTCGTAAGAGCAACTGGCAAGCTGGCCCTTGGTGTTGCGTTTCATGGGCGTCGTTACTCTTTCCGCCGGCTTAAAGAGCGGTTCAAATCTGCCCATGTCGCACAGCAGGCCGCGCGCCCTGGACATATCGGGGCTGTCTATCCTGACTAGTCTATTATTTTTGACCAGGCCTTTGACCTCGCAGCCGATGCCGCAAATGGCGCATGACGATTCCACAACTGTGCACTCGTTGGGTCTTCCCTTGTAAGCGCTGCCTTTGGAGAAGATGGCGCCTGTAGGACAAGCCTGGAAGCATCCACCGCAAGATATACAGGATGATTCGCCAAGAGGCTGGTTTATATCTGCGGAAACGGTAGTCTTCCAGCCGCGTTTGCCGAAATCCAGAGCATGAGCCCCGGTGATCTCGTCACAGGTCCTTATGCACCGGCCGCATAAAATACAGCGATTATGGTCAAGCACCACGTAAGGGTGAGAGGAATCTACGATAACATTTGGCCAGGAATACTGGTATCTTGTGTTATCCATCTGGTAGGTATAAGCCAGGCTTTGCAGCTCGCAGTCGCCGCTGGCTACGCAGTAAGCGCAAAGATGGTTGCGTTCGGTGAATAATAGTTCCAGCACCAGCCGCCTGTATCTCTCAAGTTTTTCGTTGCTGGTTACGACAACAATGCCGTCTCGGGCCGGGTAAGTACAAGCCGGCACCGGTTTTCTCTCTTTCTCGATTTCGACCAGACATAGCCTGCAGGCGCCGACATCGGTCAAGCCATTATAATGGCATAGAGTAGGCAGCTTGATGCCGTTGGCCTCGCATACCGCCAGAACGGTATCGCCCTGTTTACCTTTGACCTGTTTCCCATTGATAGTTAATGTTATTTCACTCATTTGCCTTTTCTCCTATCCAATATCGCATCTCAGGCATCTGCTGCATTCTTCTTTGGCTTCCTTGGGGTTATAGTTGACGATACATTCTTTAAAGGAAGATTTCCTTTCGGGCAGCGGGATCTCTGAAAGTTTAACCCTGGGCCTTTCACTCGTCTCTTCGTCGGTGGGAGGAATATGGTTGTAATCGACGGCTTCGGGGTCTTGACGGTCTACCCTGGGTCCCAGGTCCTTCCCATTTAAGTATCTCTTGATGGATGAAGCCGCCCTTTGGCCGGAAGCGATGGCTTCTATGACAGTAAAGGGGCCTGTATAGGCATCGCCGCCTACGAAAACACCTTTCTGCTCTGTGGCAAGGGTCCTCTTATCGGCAACCAGTGTGCCGCCCTTTCCGATCTTAGCAGCGCCAAGTTTCATGGAGGAGGTGTCAGGCCTCTGGCCGATGGCCTCTATGAGCATATCTACTTCAATAGTGTATTCAGAACCCTGGATGGGTTTGGGTGAACGGCGGCCGCTCTTGTCGAAATCGCCCAACGCCATCCTGGAGCACTCAATTGCGGCGACCTTGCCGTCCTTGCCGATCACTTTGACCGGGGCTGCCAGGACGTGCAGTTTGATTCCTTCTTCCTCTGCAGCAGCAATTTCTTCTGCTTCAGCAGGCATATCCACTTTCTCCCTGCGGTACACGATGTGTACTTCCTGGGCGCCCTTGCGTACTGCAACGCGGGCTGCGTCGATGGCGGAATTGCCTCCGCCGACCACCGCTACTTTCTTGCCGACCTCCACATTTTTGCCAAGGTTGACATTCCTCAGGAAATCGATGGCATCATAAACGCCCGTCAGGTCCTCACCGGGGATGCCCATTTTGTCGCCCTTGTGAGCGCCGATACCTACGAAAACCGCTTTGAATCCGTCCTTGAATAGAGAATCGATATCATTGACGGGGCTGTTAAGCTTGATCTCAACGCCCAGCTTTTTGATATTCGCGATTTCTTTATTGAGGATATCCTTGGGCAATCTGTATTCGGGGATGCCCACTGCAAGCATGCCACCTGCTACGGGCAAGGCTTCGAAGATTGTAACCTTGTAGCCTTCGACTGCCAGGTCCCAGGCTGCCGATAGGCCGGCCGGGCCTGCGCCTATGACGGCAACCTTTTCGGATTTGTTGCCCTTGATCTCCGGTATATATGAAAGGTTGTGCTCGTAAGCAAAGTCGGCTGCATATCTCTTTAGGTGCCTGATGGAGATGGGTTCATCAACCTGCCCCCTGCGGCATTTGCTTTCGCAGGGATGCGGGCAAACCCTGCCGACTGTCATCGGCAAAGGCAGCCGCTGGCTCATCAGCTTGTAAGCATCTGCCGGTCTACCCTCTTTGATTAAAGCTATGTAGCCGTAAACGTTCAATCCAACCGGGCAGGTGTGCTGGCAGGGTGCTTTGAACAGCGCCTGGCACAGCGAAGCGGGGCATTTCTTATCGATGATGTGTGATTCATACTCTTCGCGGAAGTGCCTGATGGTGGAAACTGCCGGATTGGGAGCTGTCTGGCCAAGGCCGCATATCGATGCGTTCTGAATCATCTCCGACAACTCCTGCAGCGTATCAATGTCCTGTAGTGTTGCAGTGCCGTTGGTGACCTTGTTCAGTATAGCCAGCAGCTTGGGGATGCCGGCACGGCAGGGTACGCATTTTCCGCAGGACTCATCCCTGGTGAAGCCCAGGAACATCTTGGCGATATCAACCATGCAGTTGTCCTCGTCCATAACAACGAGGCCGCCTGATCCCATGATGGCGCCCAGAGCCGTAACCGACTCATAGTCGACGGGGACGTTGATGTGCTCGATGGGGATGACGCCGCCTGACGGGCCGCCCATTTGAGTAGCCTTATATTTCTTACCTTTGGGGACGCCGCCACCGATGTCGAATACTATTTTACCGAGGCTGGTGCCCAGCGGGACTTCCACCAGACCTACGTTGTTAACTTTGCCTACCAGACTGAATGTCTTGGTACCCTTGCTCTTCTCGCTGCCCACGCTGGCAAACCAGTCGGAACCCTCGCGAATTATTCGCGGGATAATCGACCAGGTCTCAACGTTGTTGATAGCGGTAGGCTTGCCGAAAAGGCCTTTGTCAGAGGGGAACGGCGGCCTCTGCCTGGGCATGCCGCGTTTGCCTTCGATAGAAATCAGCAGGGCCGTTTCCTCGCCGCAGACGAAAGCGCCCGCCCCGGGGAAGATATCCAGGTTGAATTCAAAATCAGTGCCGAGGATGTTCTTGCCGAGCAGTCCATAATCACGTGCCTGTGCGATGGCAGCGCTCAGAGTCTCGATGGCCAGCGGGTATTCGGCACGTATATAAGCAAAACCCTGCTTGACATTGCCTACGGCGTATGCGCCAAGCGCCATGCCTTCGATGATGGAGTGCGGGTTGCCCTCCAGCACGGCGCGGTTCATATATGCTCCGGGGTCGCCCTCATCGCCGTTGCAAACCAGGTATTTAACGGTGCCGGGCGAGCTTTTGAGAAAGCCCCATTTTGTAGCTGTTGGGAAGCCGGCGCCGCCCCTGCCGCGGAGGCCTGATTTCTTGACCTCTTCCAAAATATCGTCGGGCTTCATTTTATAGAGGGCTTTGGCCAGGGCTTCGTAACCGCCGCGGGCTATGTATTCCTCAATATTCCAGGGGTCGATGATGCCGTTATTATGCAGGATGCGGAACTCCTGGTCGGCCAGGAAGTTGATCTTGAGGCGCTCAGGTACAGCCTTATTGGTAGTAGGATCATGGTAGACAAGTCTTTCCACCACTTCGCCTTTCATAATGTGCTTATCAAATATTTCCTGTACATCTTCGGGTTTGACCCTGACGTAGAGGATATCGCCGGGATTGACGATGACTGTGGGGCCCATTTCGCAGGGGCCGAGGCAGCCGGTCCTTACTATATTTATCTTGCTATCCAGGCCCTTCTCCTTAATGAGGTCTTCAAATAGCTCTGTAACCTTGTCGCCGCCGGCAGCCGTGCAGCCCATGCCCCTGCACTGCTGAATACAAATCTCAGGGGTGGCCTTGAAATGACTGAAATTCGCATCCTGGCGAATTGCGAGCCTTGGCTCGACTGTCTTTTTTAATTTAGTTAACTCTTCAATAGAGGTTATCTTGGGCACTTCATTTACCTCCTAATGGTACATACTCAGGATATCTTTTATCTGGCCGGGTTTGACCTTGCGGTGTATATCGTCGCCTATGGCAATCACTGGAGCCAGGCCGCAGCACCCGAGGCAGCGGACTATTTCGAGAGAGAACCTCCCGTCCGGGGTGATTCCCTCCGGCTCAAGTCCGAATTCCTTTTTCATAAGATCGAGGATGTCCTGGCCGCCCCTCACATAGCAAGCTGTCCCCAGGCAAACCTGTATAACGTGCCTGCCCTTGGGCTGCATGGTAAAGAAACTGTAGAACGTTACGACTCCGTATAGCTCAGCCAGCGGGATTTTCAGGTCTCTCGAGATAGTCTTTAACACGGTGGGGGGCAGGTAACCGATAATGCCCTGTGCCTGCTGCAAAACGCGGATCGGAGCACCGGCCTGGCCACCGGTATCATCTATGATACCCTGGATTCGCTGAAATGCTTTGCCTGCGAAGCCTCTACCGGTGTCGGTAATGGGTATTGGGGCTGATTTTTGTTTTGCCATAAAAATCCTCCTAAATCAGGCTGTATACATCAAAAAGGGGAATAAGGTCTTTCAACACTATTCCCCTATTGAGACTACAAGATATTTGACCCAACCAAATATTAATTCTAGTCTTTTTTAGATACGTGGTCAAAGTCCGGCCGCCTTCTCCAGTGACTTCAGAGAACTATCCAGGCCCCTGCCGAAAAGCTTAAGCGTAATAGGCTCGCCATTTCCGTACTTTTTATAGACTCTGCACACCACACAGATGCTGGTATCAGTGCCTGATTCGCCGTAATCATCAAGCTTACAATAGGTGCCCTCTATTTGCCAGCACGGTATAAAGAGATATTTCGGAGATGGGCATTCCTCGCGGATCATGGCCGGGCAGTGGCACATTTCCCAGCAGGGAGATTTGCCTGTCCAGAAACTGGCGTGTTCTTCCGAGTTTGATTGTGTCGCCTGGTTTAACTTTGCAACAATATCCTGTGAGATGGTACTCACCTCCGGTCCATAGGAGTCACGATAATATATAAGGTATAGACCATCTATTAAATGTAAAGAAAAGAGCCTGCCCCTGCATCCGCCTCAAAGCTTAATTTCAGTTTAAGAGAATTAATATATATTTACTAAGGATTTGTATTTGCATAGGCAAATTTTAATCAAATGCTTTTAACCTAAAATACTTACGTATTTGTACTGAAACAGATGTACCTCCGGCTTGAATAGTATATTTATTGTGTATATAATCACAAATGTGTTGGAGATATAAATAATGGATAAAATACGTATTCTTCTTGCCGAAGACCATAAAGTAGTCAGAGAAGGCACCAGGCGCCTTCTGGAATCGCAAGAGGATTTTGAGGTAGTCGGCGAAGCCAGTGATGGGATTGAGGCAGTGGAGCTGGCTAAGAAATATAAACCTGAGATCATTATCATGGATGTATCCATGCCAAGGTTAAACGGCATCGAAGTTACCAAGCAGGTAAAGGCGTTTTATCCGAATATAGCCATCCTGGTCCTCACAGGCTATGATGACGATGAATATGTCTTTGCGCTTCTCGAAGCCGGTGCGGCCGGTTATCTGCTCAAGGAATCCAGCGGTGAGGAACTGATAGAAGCCATTAGACAGGTTATGGCGGGTGAACCCGTACTTCACCCCAAGATAATGAAAAAGGTACTGAACCGGCTGAGATCACCCGTCGAAGGACAAGCCACGCAGGTGCCCGGCGAGGTCTTGAGTGATAGGGAGATGGAAGTCCTGCGCCTGGCAGCCAAAGGCATGAGCAATATGGAAATAGCCGATAGCCTGACTCTAAGTGTCAGGACGGTGCAAACTCATCTGCGCAGTATATTTAACAAATTGGGTGTAGGTTCCCGCTCTGAAGCTATCGTTTATGGGTTAAAGAAGGGATGGCTGACTCTAGAAGAACTGCCGTGACCTCTGTTGTTGCCAACCTTCAAATAAACAATCTGAAGTCCATCAGCCATGAAGATTCCGAATAAGATTTGGACACGCTACCATTTCTGGGTTATTCTCGTCCTTTTCGGTTTAGTAACCCTTTTCTTGTACAGGGATATGATCTGGCTGTCGGGCATGACATCCAATGTATTTCTTTTCAACCTTAGTCGTCATACCATTGAGCGAAACCTGTTTCTGCTCATAGCTATTTATGCGGGTTTTGTATTCGGAATTCTCCCGGCGCTCCTCGTGATAGGAGCATCGTTGGCTGTGATGTTGCCGCAGGCGCTTCTCTATACGCCCAATGTAAGTGACGCAATACTGGAATTAATTTTGGTTACGGTAGCCGGCCTGGCATTTGTATATTTCGTGCACATCAAAGAAGACGATGATAAGCGATATAAAAGGGCTGTGGCTGCGCTTGAAAATACACAGGAGCAATTACAGGCCAGAATTCGTGAAGCAAGGGCCAATGCGCGCAGACTGGCGACGCTGAACACGATTTCCAATGCCCTCAGCCAGTACCTGGAACCTGCCAAGGTTATTGAGAGGGCAGTGGAAATGGTTGGCGAGGTTATGGAGGTAGAAGTCATTTTGGTCTATACCATCGAGCCCCGCGAGAGCGACCTGATATTGACAGCCTATGAGGGCATTTCCTCCGAATCCGCCAAGGAACTCGATCATGTGAAACTGGGAGAAGGCTTCAATGGAAAGGTAGCCGCTACCGGCGAAGTTATGCTTGTTCCTGACGCGTCAAGCGACTCTCGCCTGACCAGGCCTGCTGTTATTCGCAATAAGCTTCATCCCATGCTGATCGTTCCCATGAAATCCAAGGGTGAGGTAATAGGGACTCTGTGCGTGGCTATGCGGCGGCCGCGGACCTTCTTACCTGACGAGATCGACCTGTTGAGTACCATCGCCGGGCAGATAGCATCAGCTCTTACCAACGCTAAATTGTATGAGGAAGCCAGACAGATAGCCGACCAGCTTTATAAGTCGGCTCGTGACTACAGGAACCTGTTCGAGAACGCCCATGATGCTATCTGGTTTCATGACATCGATGGAAGGATACTGGCCGCTAATAAAGCTGCCCAGGATCTGACCGGTTATCCCATCGAGGAGTTCATCGGAAGAAGGGTGCAGGAGTTCATGGATGAGGGGATGATCAAACTCGCAATCGAGGTAAAGCGCAAACTGTTAAATGGCGAACCTTTTGCGCAGCCATATGAACAGCAGACTGTGACCAAGGATGGCGTGAGGAAGACAGCAATGATTACATCCAGTGTAATGACCATAGATGACGAGCCGGTAGGTTTTCAGCATATAGGCCGAGATGTGACGGAAGAAAGGCGAATGCAGAATAACTTGCGTTATTACCTTAATCAAATTACAAGGGCTCAGGAAGAAGAGCGCAAGAGGATATCGCGCGAACTGCATGATGATACGGCACAGGCTTTGTTTGCCATTTCCAGGCAAATGGACAACTTTATCAGGGATAATTTGACGTTGCCGGAGCAGAAGAGAAAGATTCTGCAGGATATAAGGCAAAGGATTGGAGTGACGTTGCAGGGCATCAGGCGCTTCAGCCAGGACCTGCGCCCATCCATTATTGATGATCTTGGGCTCATGCCTGCTGTTAAATGGCTGGTTAAACAAAAGTCCGAGGAAAGCGGCATCGACATTCTATTAAAAATAACCGGCAAGGAACAGCGATTGCTGCCAGAAATGGAGTTGATACTTTTCAGGATTATTCAAGAGGGACTAAACAATATCAGCAAGCATGCTTCGGCCTCAGAGGCGGAAGTTCAGGTTGGATTTGAAGATTCCCGGGTCGATGTATCCATCGTAGATAACGGGCAGGGATTCGAGTTACCCCAGTCCGTAGGTGATCTATCGCCTAGTGGTAAATTGGGCCTCGTAGGTATGCAGGAAAGGGTTTCTTTGATTAACGGTTCTCTCATTATTAAGTCGGAACCGGGAAAAGGGACCGAGGTCAAGGTGAGTGTGCCGCTTGAAATATAGCTTAGAGTTTATCCAGGTAATCCGATACTTCATCCTGTTCGAGCAGCTTTGTAGACTTATCTTTTAGCAGCCCGTTCATCTCCGGCGGCACGTTGTTCAGAACGATGGCAATGGGCAGTCGGTTATCCAGCTTCCTTATCTTGGCCAGTTCATCCACATCCTCGGATGTCGGGAAATAAACCAGGACGGCTTTGGGCTCGCTAATTAAGAATGTATGCATCAGGTCGTCTGCGTTCTCGGTAGTAAAAACCTTGTAACCTTTGCTTTCCAGACCGGCCACAACCCCGCGCTCGTACTCGTCGTCTTTGCTGAAGATAAGCAATGTCCTTAACATAACGTTCATACGAGCTATAATATGGTCCAGCTTGGCATCTCCATCGGCGCTGAATTTCTTTACATAAGGTATGCCGTAGTACATTATTTCGATAAGCTTCTCGGTTTCTTTGAGGGCGGAGACGCCCATTGCCACAATGGGTTTCGATTTGCTCATACATGCCTGTAATATCTCTTCGATGCCGCCCGGCAGGTCCACATCGATTATGCAGGCATCCACATCATACTGGGTTATCTGTTTTAGAGCAGTCTCCTTGGACTCAGCCGGGTAGAGGGAGTAGTCGGAATCGAGCAGTGCCCGCCCAAGCATGCTCATAAACTTGGCATTACTGTCGGCGATTACTATTTTAAATCCCATTTTATGGCCGTACTCGGTTATGGGGAGTGCTGTACCGTTCTATAGTAAGGTATTTTACACGTAAAACCATTGTGAGTACAAGAATGCATATGAAAGGGGCACTCGAATGGCTGATCGACCAAAAAATGGCCACGGAGCCGGGTCTAAAGCAGTTTCGCCTCTCCTTCCTGAAATCCATTAGCTTCCAATGCTTGACTTGTAACGGCGTTTGTTGTATTTTTATTCACAACGCATTGCCACATCCAATGGTAGTGACTGTGTTAAAGGAGGTGAGAGGAAATTCTCCTAAATTAGCAGGTATTCAATTTCATTTAATTTCAATAAATTATTATTTAAGGAGGAGCCTAGACAAGTGTTCAAAAGCAAAGCGTTATTCGTAGTAGCAATCCTGGTCATTGCAGTGGCAGTTATTGCCACATCCTGTGGTGCACCGGCTACCCCGCCGGCAACTACAACCCCGCCGCCGGCAACTACAACCCCGCCGCCGGCAACTACAACCCCGCCGCCGGCAACTACAACCCCGCCGCCGGCTGGAGCACCCGTAACTCATAGCTGGGGCGACTCAGCCACATATACCAACGATGCAGTTGGATTCACTGTACAATATCCTGCAAAATGGAAACAGGTAACGACCGGCCTTGATCCCACAACGGTATTTAAGGCAGCAGTAGATCCCTCTAATACGACGGGAGATGCAATTTACGTAGATGTTGAACCCGCTGTAACGGATCTGAGCACGGTTGCCGCATCCTTACTTAATGCCAGTGCGGCTTTCCAAACGTATAAAGTAACCGCGAAAACAACTTCTACTGCGCCGTTCACCCTGACCGGCTCGGTTACAACCGCCACCGCATCAGTAAATACCGCTAAGATCGTTATCTACAATTTCTACTTCTATGCCATCAGCGCCACCAAGGGCGACAAGACCGTAAACGTCATGGGTGGTACCATCGGTGGAGGAAACGCCCAGAAACAAATCCAAGAGATCTGCCAGTCACTATCTTTCAAATAATTCCATCGAATCTTAACAGCCGGGAAGCCCTGCGCATGCGCAGGGCTTCCTTTTATTATCTGGATTAGCCTATGATACAATTCATGTAACATAGAATTTTAATCGTGTTCATCGGAGGATATTATGGGTGATCAGGGGGGCTATCCGGGACTGGAGCAGTTCAAACAAGCATATCCGGCTAAATTCGCCGATGAAAAGGAAATATTCAGCAAAATTCATCCAGGTAGCCGCATATTTATTGGAACAGCCTGTGCCGAGCCTCAATACCTCGTCAACTCGCTGGTCAATTACGTAGAATCTCATCCCAAGGCTTTCTTCGATGCTGAAGTATTACAGGTATGGACCCTGGGAGTAGCGGCCTATACACAGGAAAAATTCAAATCAAATTTCAGGCATAACTCCTTTTTCATTGGCGATAATACACGCGGTGCAGTAAATGCCGGATTAGCGGATTACACACCCATTTTTCTGTCACAGGTGCCCGATCTTTTCAGGCGTGGTATTGTGCCTGTAGATGTAGCCATGATTCAGACGTCCTTGCCCGACCACCATGGATATGTGAACCTGGGAGTAAGCGTAGATATCGTTAGGGAGGCTGTTGAGAAAGCTACCCTGGTCATAGCACAGCTCAATTCCAAGATGCCCCGTGTGCAGGGTGACGGCTTTTTGCATATGGACCGCATCGATTATTTAATCGAGCACGATGAACCGGTGCTTGAGTTTGACATGCCGGTAGATGATGAGATTGCCAAACGAATTGGCAGCTATGTCTCACGCCTTGTGCAGGATGGCGATACCATTCAAATTGGGTACGGCAGTCGTCTTAATTCAATGATAAGGTGTTTGAATGGTAAAAAGCACCTCGGGGTACACACTGAATTAATGTCTGACGGTATTGCCGATTTGATGAAAATCGGGGCCATAGACAACTCTCGGAAAAAGATTGACCATGGGAAAACGGTGGCCACCTTTTGCATGGGCAAGAAAGCGACTTATGATTACATTGATGATAACCCTTCGATCGAATTTCGAACCATCGACTATACCAATAATCCGCTGATCATCGCTCAGCACGATAATATGGTGGCCATCAACAGCGCTCTTGAAATAGACTTGACCGGCCAGGCCACCGCCGAGTCGATCGGCAAGACCTTTTACAGCGGTGTGGGAGGGCAGGCCGATTTCATGCGTGGAGCAATGTTAGCCCTCAACGGGAGAACGATTCTCACGATACAATCCACAGCTCAAGACGACTCCGTTTCGAGGATAGTGCCGTTTTTATCGGAGGGGTCCGGTGTGACCATGGTGCGCGGTGATATTCATTATATCGTATCTGAATATGGCATCGCCTATTTGCACGGCAAAAATGTACGTGAGCGTGCTATGGAGCTTATAGCGATAGCGCACCCCAAATTTCGCCCCTGGCTGATCGAGGAAGCCAAGAAACTGAATATAATTTTCAAAGATCAGGCGTTTGTGCCGGGCAAAAGGGGAGAGTACCCGGAAGCACTGGAATCGTTTAGAACAACCAAAACCGGCCTTCAGCTTCTATTCAGACCCGTCAAAATTAGCGATGAACCACTATTAAAGGATTTCTTTTATGCGCTTTCAGATCAAAGCCTGTACCGGCGGTTTATCTCAAGCAGGAAAGATATGCCGCATGAAAGACTGCAGGAATTCGTAATTATCGACTACACACAGGAAACGGTTATCCTGGCGACCATAACCAAGGAAGATAAGGAAGAGATAGTAGGAGTAGGGCAGTACGGTATAGGACAGGACGTACACAGTGCTGAGGTTGCGTTTGCCGTCCGCGACAAAGACCAGCGGCAGGGCATCGGGACCGAGCTGCTGAATTACCTTATTTACCTTGGTAAAAGAAATGGGTTGCTGGCTTTCGTTGCCGAGGTGCTTTATGAAAATAAGCCCATGCTTTCGGTCTTTGACAAAGCAGGTTTTAAAATAGTCAGCAGCGGATCGGGAATATACTATCTCAGTTTAAACTTGTGATAGAAATATATTTTATACAAGGAGGGTAGTTTTATGGATCTGGCAGGATGGCGTGACCTGGTTATCATCATCTGGGGTTTGATAGCTACGATAGCCGTAATATTCATGTCCGCGATAATCTATCTATTTTATAAGAGGACCATGTCACTGCTCGAATCGGCCGATGAGGTGGTTGGCAAAGTGGCAGACATCGTGGACTATGCTGATAAGGAAATTATACGTCCGGTTACGCAGTTGGGCACGATGATCCAGGGGATTATCCAAGGCATCAGCTTATTCAGTAGCATATTCAAGAAAAAGGAGGGGCAAGATGAATAGGGATTCCAGTTCGGGTTTCTTTGCCGGCCTTATTATTGGAGCCATAATCGGCGCTGCCGTGGGTTTGCTTTACGCACCACAACCCGGTTCGGAGACGCGCCGTATGGTAAAGGAAAAAGCCGTGGAAGCTAAAGGGAAAGCTGCGGAAGCTGTCAGGCGCATGAAGGGTGCGGTATCCAGCAGAATGACCGGCGAGGAAGAGTAGAAGCATTGGGGATTAGATAAGGTCCTAACGAGTTGTTTGCGGAAAATAAACATGGCACTCTGGTACCGGCGCCTTTTCGCTATGTCCCGATTTGCGTGATTCGTACGTATTATATAAGAGAGGTATAGAAGATATGGCCAACGTCAACCAACGGAGGAAATACTGGCAGCCTTTACTAATTCTGGTTGTTTTAGTTATCGCGCTGTGGTTGATGGTGGTTTCCATGGCGGTGCTTATCCCTTTTTTGGTGGGTATTTTGCTAGCTTATATTTTGATGCCCCTCGTTACCTGGTTTGAGGGCATCCTGCCTCCCAAGGGCAAAGCGCTGAAAGCCAAACGTATCGTAGCGGTAGTCCTTTTATTTGTTGTTATCATACTTTTGCTGATATTGTTTACGGCCTATATCGGATCGGCGCTGGTGAGTGCTTCCAATATATTGATCGTCAAAGCGCCGGACTTTCTGACCATGAGCGCCAACCAGGTTACGACCTGGGTAGGGAACTTCAAAGGCAGCTTGCCGCAGACTATTGCTTTACAAATCGGTCCGTTTATAGATAATCTCGGCCCCGCGGCAGGTAAATTTGTGCAGGATTTTATTTTAGGAAGCATTGCGCTTATACCGGCCAGCGTGCCCACTATAATAGGGTTCATGGTTATGCCGTTCTTTCTGTTCTTCATCCTCATGGATTACGAATCATTCCAGAAGTATTTTTATGATGTATTGCCGCCCAATGCAGCCAGGCATGCGGGAAGCGTACTCACCATTATCGCCAGTGCCATGGGCCGCTATCTGCGCTCTCAAATAATCCTGGGGCTGATAGCGGGAACATTAGTATTTCTGGGATTGTTGGCCCTGCGAATCGATTATGCCCCGGCACTGGCCGCGGTCACTGCACTTACGCAGTTCATCCCAATTATTGGCCCGGTAATTTCAGGGCTGATAATTGTTGTCATTACACTGGCGCTTGCGCCCGACAGGATTCTATGGGTACTGCTTGTTTTTATTGCGGTGCAGGTATTGTTGAACACCGTTTTTGTCAACTGGATACAGGGCAAATACATGCAGATCCACCCGGCAATCGTCATGGTCCTGCTGGTAGTAGGAGGATATGTGGCTGGGTTCTGGGGTATGATCCTGGCGCTGCCGGTGGCAGCTACTATCTGGGAGATATTTAAGTACATACGCAGTCAGCAGCGGGCGGAAATCATAGAAGCTTGACTTAAGCTTGACAGTCCAAATTTCATAATGTATCATTTTCGTTTGGTTGTACTATGCCCGTAAATCGGTAATTTTTTATTTGATCAATTCTGACAAGTCTGTAATGGTGTTTCCCAGTAAAAAGCCTTTGTATCGAAACTTACCCTGATAAAAACAAATTTAAGGAGGATCAATAAAGCAAGTTATGGCAGACAAACCCGAAGAGAAAAAAGCAACCATCACCTCGATGTCGGTCGAAAACAGGAAATTTCCCCCGTCCAAGGAATTTACCCAGAACGCCTATATCAAAAGCATGGCCGAATACAAGAAATTGTATAAAAAATCCATAGATGATATGGAAGGTTTCTGGGCCGACGAGGCCAAGCGGATCGACTGGTTCAAGAAATGGGACAAGGTCCTTGTCGATGATTTCAAGAATGGCAAGCATGAATGGTTCGTGGGCGGCAAGCTCAATGTGTCCTACAACTGCCTCGACAGGCACCTGCCCACCTGGCGGAAGAACAAGGCCGCCATCATTTTCGAAGGCGATATCGGAGACTCCAGGACTTATACCTACGAACAACTATGGTACGAAGTCAACAAGATGGCCAACGTGCTCAAAAAGCATGGCGTCAAGAAGGGCGACCGTGTCACTATCTACCTTCCGATGATACCGGAACTGCCCATAGCCATGCTGGCCTGCACCAGGATCGGCGCCATTCACTGCATCGTTTTCGGTGGCTTCAGTGCCGACGCTTTGAAAGATAGAATAGTAGACTGTCAGGCTTCCCTTCTAATATGTGCTGACGGTTATTATCGTGGCGGTAAGGTCGTCAACAGCAAAGCCAATGCCGACCAGGCGCTGCAATCAGCCCCCAGTGTGAAAAAGGTTATCGTAGTAAGCCGCGCCAACAACAATGCCCCGGTGGTGGCCGGCCGCGACGTACTTTGGAACAATGAAATGGCCGCAGACGACGTTAAAAAGCCGTGCGAAGCTGAGAAAATGGATGCTGAGGACCCACTGTTCATCCTGTATACCAGCGGCAGCACCGGCAAGCCCAAGGGCGTTTTGCATACTACTGCCGGCTATCTCCTGTACTGCATGACCACGTTCCACTATATTTTCGATTATAAGGATGAAGATACATTCTGGTGCACAGCCGATATCGGCTGGGTAACCGGTCACAGCTATATCGTCTACGGACCTCTGGCCATGGGCGCTACCAGCCTGATGTTCGAAGGCGTACCCAACTATCCCAAGCCGGACAGGTTCTGGGATATCGTTGAGAAATACAAGGTCAATATCCTTTACACCGCCCCCACCGCCATCCGCGCTATCATGAAAGACGGGGATGACTGGGTCAAGAAGCATGACCTCTCCTCACTCAGGCTCCTAGGCACGGTGGGCGAACCGATCAACCCCGAAGCCTGGATATGGTATTACAACCTGATCGGCGACGGCAGGTGTCCGATCGTCGATACCTGGTGGCAGACAGAGACCGGAGGAATTCTGATCACCCCGCTGCCCGGCGCATGGCCTCTGAAACCGGGTTCTGCGACTCTTCCGTTCTTCGGCGTTGCAGCCAAGGTTATCAGGGAAGACCGCAGCCAGGCCAGCGTTAACGAGGGTGGCTCATTGATTATCGAGAAACCATGGCCCGGCCTTATGCGCACGGTCTATGGCGATCCCGAGAGATTCAAGAATACCTACTTCGTCCAGAACCCGGGTGTGTACACTACCGGCGACGGCGCCAGGGTTGACGAGGATGGCTACTACTGGCTGATGGGCCGCATCGATGACGTCATTAACGTATCCGGTCACAGGATCGGTACTGCTGAGGTCGAGAGCGCTCTGGTCTCCCATCCCAAGGTCGCAGAGGCTGCCGTGGTCGGCATGCCCCACGATATCAAAGGCCAGGGCATCTATGCCTACGTAACCCTCAAGTCCGGTGTAGAGAAGTCGGACGATCTCAAGAAAGAGCTAATCGCACATGTGCGCAAAGAGATCGGTCCCATCGCTCTCCCGGACAAGATCCAGTGGGCCGACAGCCTGCCCAAGACCCGCAGTGGCAAGATCATGCGCAGGATCCTTACCAAGATCGCTGCTAATGATGTGTCCAACCTGGGTGATACTTCAACCCTGGCTGATCCCACAGTTGTCGGCGACTTGGTCAAGAACAGGATCTAATCTCAAGCACTTGAGAAACGGCGCTGCTGCTAAAGCAGCGCCGTTTTATTTTTACCCGGTAATGATGTTGATATGCCCTGGCCGATCGTGTGTACGTGCGTTGACACCCCCAGCGACAGCCACGTATAATAACGAACCAGTATTTTAATCCCACAAAAATAATTAGGAGGTAGCAATTTGTCACAACAGCAAGGCACGGAGATTCTAAGGTCGATCAAAGATACAACGGCAAATCCGGCACCGCTGGGACTCCTTGCATTCGGCATGACCACTGTTCTCCTTAATTTGGCCAATGCGGGGATTTTCACTCTTGGTTCGATGATCCTGGCCATGGGCATATTCTATGGCGGCATCGCACAGGTGATCGCAGGCATTCTGGAATGGAAAAAGGGAAATACATTCGGCACAACGGCGTTCACGTCATATGGACTTTTCTGGCTTTCACTCGTAGCGCTGCTGGTAATGCCCAAAATTGGTTGGTGGGACAAAACGGATACTGCGGGTATGATTTCCTACTTTATTATGTGGGGTATCTTCACTCTCGTTTTATTCGTGGGGACCTTAAAGATCAACCGGGCATTGCAGGTTGTATTCGGAACGCTTGCTTTACTTTTCTTCCTGCTTGCCATTCATGACATAACGGGTAACCAGATCATAGGTATCATCACCGGATATGAGGGGGTTATTTGCGGTTTTTCAGCTATTTATGCTGGTCTGGCGCAGGTACTTAACGAAGTATACGGTAAGATTGTCTGGCCTATCGGGCCGGTTGCCAAATAATTTCCATCTAGCGAACAATGACACTTCAGGAGGCCGGTCACAAGCCGGCCTCTTTTATTTAGGCCTGCACGTGGTAGGGTGCTAAAATAATATGGACTTTCTGCACCGGATGTTTTAAATGACGCAAAATAACATAGTTGTGCGCGGCGCACGCGAGCACAACCTTAAGAATATAGATGTCACCATACCCCGCGACAAGCTGGTGGTCATAACCGGCGTCTCGGGGTCCGGCAAGAGCTCGCTGGCTTTCGATACCATCTATGCTGAGGGCCAGAGGCGCTATATCGAATCGCTCTCTGCCTACGCACGCCAGTTCCTGGGACGCATGGACAAGCCGGACGTCGATTACATTGAGGGCCTAAGCCCTGCCATATCGATCGACCAGAAAGGCCCTTCGCATAACCCGCGTTCGACCGTTGGCACTGTTACCGAGATATATGACTATCTGCGGCTGTTGTTTGCCCGTGTGGGCAGGCCGTATTGCCCGCAATGCGGGCGTGAGATAGCACGCCAGACCGTGCAGCAAATCGTGGATGCCGTGCTTAACATCGAGCGGGGCAAGCGGATTATGATACTTTCGCCACTCATCAGGGACAGGAAAGGCGAGCACCAGCAAATATTCGATGACCTGCGCAAGGCTGGGTTTGTCCGGGTCAGAGTGGATAGCTATATCCGTGACCTGTCGGAGGAATTTAACCTCGACAAGAATAAGAAACACACCGTGGAAGCGGTGGTGGACCGTATCATAACCGGTGAGGACAGCAACACAGCTAGGATCGCCGACTCGGTCGAGACGGCGCTCAAACTGGGAGGGGGAGTAGTATTGATATCGATCGTGGAAGGTGAGGAACTGCTTTTCTCCGAGCACTTCGCCTGTGTAAACTGCGGGATCAGCCTGGGTGAGATAGCTCCCCGTACATTCAGCTTCAACAGCCCGCATGGCGCCTGCCCCACCTGCACGGGGCTGGGTTTTAAACTGGAAATCGACCCCGATCTGGTGATACCCAATAAAAACCTGACCATTGCGGAGGGAGCCATCAGGCCCTGGGCTACCTATAGCTGGTATTTAAGCCAGCTTGAAGAAATAGCCGAGCGCTACGGTTTCTCACTGCGTGTGCCAATAAAAAAGCTTACTAAAGAGCAGCTAAACCTCGTACTATATGGAGAAAACCCTGAAAAGCACAGGTACCGTTACCGCTTCGGCAAGGTACGTGAGTATGCTGTGGGTTTTGAAGGCGTCATCCCCAATCTTGAGAGGCTTTACAAGGAAACGGAATCGGAGAACAGGCGTGCGGAGATAGAAAAATATATGTCCGCTTCTCCCTGCCTGGCCTGCGAGGGCAAAAGGTTAAAGCCGGAATCGTTAGCGGTGAAAATCGACGGCAAGAATATCATGGACGTGACAGCCATGTCGGCGGTGGAGGCCGGTTCATGGATGACAGCTGTTGCGGGCATGCGGGACGGCAAGTCTATACTGAGCGTTAACGAAAAGACCATCGCTCAGCAGATCATTAAGGAGATAAATGCCAGGCTGGGGTTCCTGAAAGATATCGGCCTGGGCTACCTCACACTGGAACGCGCCTCCATGACATTGAGCGGCGGAGAAGCCCAACGTATCAGGCTGGCTACCATGATCGGCAGCGGTCTGATGGGTGTTCTGTATATTTGTGACGAGCCAACCATAGGGCTGCATCCTGCTGACATCCACAGGTTGATAAATACCCTCAAGAAGCTGAGGGATTTGGGTAATACGGTAATCAGTGTGGAGCACGATGAGGCTATGATGCGGGCGGCAGACTTCATCATCGATCTAGGGCCGGGCGCAGGTGAGCACGGCGGATCAATAGTTGCTACCGGCACTATTGAAGATGTGATGAGATGCCGTGCCTCTGTAACGGGGCAATATTTGAGCGGGGTCAAAGAGATACCTATGCCCGGGAAACGCAGGAACGGGTCCGGCAAATATATGGTGATCAAGGGCGCTGCCGAAAACAACTTAAAGGATATCGATGTCAAGATACCCCTGGGTAAGCTGGTATGTATCAGCGGGGTATCCGGAAGCGGCAAGAGCACCCTTATGAACGATGTGCTCTATAAGAAGCTGGCGCAGATTTTTTATCATTCCAGGGAGAAGCCCGGTAAATGCGATGCCATCACAGGGATTGAGAATATAGACAAGGTCATCAATATCGACCAGTCTCCTATAGGTCGCACACCGCGCAGCAATCCTGCCACCTACACGGGTGCATTCACACCTATCAGGGAGCTGTTTGCATCGGTACCTGAAGCCAGGGTGCGCGGCTACGGGCCGGGCAGGTTTTCCTTCAATGTGCGCGGCGGGAGATGCGAGGCCTGCCAGGGTGAGGGCTATATACAGATAGAGATGCAGTTCCTGCCCGATGTAACGGTGCCCTGCGAGGTATGTAAAGGCAAACGTTACAACCGCGAGGCACTGGAGATTCAGTTCAAGGGCAAGAATATAGCCGATGTTCTGGACATGACCATCGAGGAAGCTACGGCCTTTTTCGAAAACTTCCCCAAGATCAAAAATAAGCTGGGAACGCTGGAAGATGTGGGCCTGGGCTATATGAGGCTGGGACAGCCGGCGCCTACCTTGTCAGGCGGTGAGGCGCAGCGCGTAAAACTGGCCACTGAATTATCACGCAGGTCTACGGGTAAGACTGTCTATATACTTGATGAGCCTACTACGGGTTTATCATTTGCCGACATAGATTGCCTGCTCAGGGTGCTGCAAAGGCTGGTTGATTCCGGTAATACAGTGGTCATCATAGAACATCATCTGGACGTCATAAAAAATGCGGATCACATAATCGACTTGGGGCCGGGGGCGGGGGATGAGGGCGGCTATGTCATAGCCACGGGAACACCGGAGCAAGTGGCGGAAATAGAAGGTTCTGCAACCGGATGTTATTTGAGGGATCTCCTGGGGGAAAAGAGCGTGGCCGGGACTGCCCGGGTTCGTTAGGAAAAGAGCCATCCCATACAAGGTATGCGCCTAATTTTTCCGGACAGATATTTAGGGCAGGATCCTATTGTGAGGAAGAATCAGTCGAATTCTTTAATTTATCAAGTACTTGAGTGACATCGCTGCTGTAATTTTCGCTGGCGCTAGCGCCAAAAGCAGTTGCCCCTGGATTGTTTACAGTTTGAACGCGCATTGAGTTTAGCGTCTCCATTTCTTTTCCGGTAGAGAAAGGTCCGGCTCTGCAAATCCAAAAAGAAAAAATCATGGTCGCCACAATGACAGCCATGAGGAGGACGTTAAATCCCAGTCCCTGAAAACCCCTTTGCCATCCCGGCAAACTCCGTAATATAGCAGTCAATTTCCCGGCCATCTCATTCAATATAAAACCCCAATAATATGACCTTCAAATAGCGCTTAAGCCATTATACCCGCCTAAAGGAAATTCTCAATGACTAGTTAGTACCTTAGAATATAGTACTTAAGTCATATCGATTCTGGACATTTCAACTGGGATACACGAATTAATCGCATGCTATACTAAAGATAAATGCTTATAGAAGTCCGCATAGGTCCGGGCAAAAGAAAATTATCCGAGTCTATAGCCAGGGTCAGCCGGCTGTGCGGGACGCCACTGAATAAAATACACAGGGTCCCGCACATTTCGTTATACGGAAGCTTTTCTGCCGACTATCAGCAGGTGGAACGGGTCAAGGAGGCTCTACTGGCTGTCGGCAGGCGCTACTCATTCTTGCCGTATCTGATCGATGGTTTTCGCTGGATTAACGGTCAGCACGGCCGCGTCATATACTTCAACATAATTGCTTCGGCCGAATTTAAGACATTCAGGCAGGAGCTGGCGCAGAGGCTACTTAAAATTGCACCCAGGACACAGCCGTTTGACAGAGAGGAAGAATTTTTATTCCACTCGACCCTGGCCTATAAACTGGATAGCAGGGAATTTGAAAAGATGTGGTCGTGCGTATCAATTGGGGGGGCACTTTCTGAAAAATTTTCAACGCACGTAGAAAATGCTGAAGACTACCACATGAGATATTTCTATTTGCCCCTAAATGCGTTAAGAGTGACGTTCCTGAACGACCAGTCTAAAATAATTTGCGAGTATGATTTTCTGCAGCAAAGGCTGCTTACCAGAGGTGAGGCGCTAGGTATTGAGGATTGGAGCAGAACCTTAAAGCTATTTAGAATAGCCAAGGGCATCGAAGGGTATAGATTTTATGATAGACGCAGGTCTTTATACCTTAGTAGTGATCTTCACTTTGATCACTCAAATATTATTCACTATTGTGCCCGGCCTTTTACATCCGAGAATGTTGGAGAAATGAATAAAGTGCTGTTGGAGAACTGGAATAATACCGTTGGTTCTAACGAGGTTTATTTCCTGGGCGATCTATCTTTTGGAAGGGGAGCAAGGCCCGCCGGTTACTGGCTGGAAAGGCTCAAAGGGAAAATTAATTTTATAAGAGGGAGCTACGATGTTGATATCGGGGGTGCCAAAGAATACCAAATGGTTAAAAACGGAAGATATACTTTTCTCCTGTTGCACGATCCCGACAGGTTGCCCAGTGACTGGAACGGCTGGATAATTCATGGGCACAAGCATAACAACGATGTGAAGAACTATCCTTTTATCAATGGGGATAGGAAGACCATCAATATCAGCCCGGAGCTGGTCAACTACAGGCCTGTAAGCGCGGATTTTCTGAGTTCACTGAAGCTAAATTCAATCAAGCGGATGGATACCATAGACAGTATCCCGGTGATGAGATAACACGGTCATATCCTTCACAAATTCATATAAAAGGTATACATTTTTATAAACGCGGAGTATGACAGCTATCAGAGTAACCAACGTATCGCCCAATTTGAAACTGCTTGACCTGCAGCCGCCGATACCCGGCTACGGCAAGTTCATATCCAGCTATCTTGTTAATGGTGGGAAGAAAGCCGTTATCGATCCCGGGCCCGCCGTTGCAACACATGGACTGCTTGAGGCACTGGCCGAATCGGGCACGAAGCCGGAAGAGATCGACTATATTGTGCTAACGCACATCCATATAGACCATGCAGGAGGTGCAGGCAATGCTGTCAAGGCGATGCCCAACGCCATGGTCGTTGTCCACGAGAGGGCGGTGCATCACCTGGTTAACCCTCAAAAATTGTGGAATGCCAGCCTTCTGACTCTGGGCGACCTGGCTATCAAATATGGTGAGATAGAGCCCGTGCCGGCAGGAAGAATTGTTGCCGCGCAGGATAATATGAAGCTGGACCTGGGCGGTAGGGAGCTTGAGATATATTTTACGCCGGGCCATGCCATACATCATTTAAGCCTGTTCGACCGTGCAAGCGGCATTCTTCTGGCGGGTGAAGCAGCCGGGGTATGCACCGAAGGGAAGGTCAGGCCTGCCACGCCGCCTCCTTTCAAGCTGGAAGAAATGCTGGCTTCGGTGGACAAGTTAATCGAACTCAAGCCCACGAAGCTATGCTACGGACACTTCGGATGCTATGACAACGGACTGGCAAGGCTGAAGCAATACAGGGAAAAACTATTAACCTGGCATAAAACAGTCAATGAAGAAACCGGCCGGAGTAAAAACCCTGAGGAGATACTGGCTATTCTAAGAGAACAGGACAGCGACCTCTCATATCTGGAAAAATTAGGTGATGATGAATACAAGAGGGAACTGATATTGCTCCTGAACAGCATCCGGGGTATGTCCTCCACCTCTCAGATACATTAAGCCCTGCCATTTTATGCAATCCCGCCAGCCTGGCGGCCCTTTACGTGATTCTTGTCTGATGCTGGCACGAATGCTATACTACTCTATCGATTATGAAGCTGTGGCGCACACCTTTTGACCATAACCATTCTGCCGAACCTCTGGCATATGTATTTATCGACAGGGAGAGATGCAAGGGATGCGGTTTCTGCGCTGAATACTGCCCATGCGATGTCCTCAAGATGGGTTCGGAGCTTAGCTCCAAGGGATACCAGCTGGCAGTGGTCAAGGACGGCAACAAATGCCTGGCCTGCGGGTTCTGCGAGTTGATATGCCCGGAATTCGCCGTCAAGCTAACCATCAATAATAAGGCCCATTCGGAAATTAAGCCGTAATCTGCCGCTGCTAGGATTTTCGCCGGATTAAGCTGCAGGTTAAATATTGGATGTATATCCGGCATGCTTTATTTTATAGAACACAATGACAGATAACGAACACCTTTCGGGTGAGTTTTTCATTAACGGCGATGTTGCCTGCGCCGAGGGAGCCATAAGCGCCGGCTGCAGGTTCTTTGCCGGCTATCCCATCACCCCTGCTACCGAGATAGCTGAAAGGATGAGTCGCCGCCTGCCTGCCATCGGCGGCACTTATATCCAGATGGAAGATGAGATTGCCTCGATGAATGCCATACTGGGAGCTTCCTGGGCGGGCGTTAAATCGATGACGGCTACTTCTGGGCCGGGTTTCAGCCTGATGATGGAAAACATCGGCCTGGGAGTCATGCTGGAGACACCATGCGTGGTAGTGAACATTCAACGGGCGGGGCCTTCCACCGGATTGCCGACGCTGGTCGGCCAGCAGGATATCATGCAGGCCAGGTGGGGCTCTCATGGCAGCTATGAGATCATCGCCCTAAGCCCGGATTCCCCACAACACATGTTCGACCTGACCGTCAAGGCCTTCAACCTCTCGGAAAAATACCGGGTGCCGGTATTGATGATGTCAGATGAGGTCGTGGGGCATATGAGTGAAAAGGTGGTGATCCCGCAGATCTCCACGGCCGACCTGATTTACAGGAAAATGCCACAAATAGGCAGTGGTACTTATCATCCATATAAAGCGGATGAGAGCCTGGTTCCTCCTATGGCCATCGCCGGTCAGGGATACCGTTTTCACGTCACCGGTCTGACGCACGATGAGCGTGGTTATCCTGTCATGACGGCCGCAGCCCAGGACAGGCTGGTAACCCGGCTGGTAGACAAAATCAAGCTCCATGCCGACGATATCATCATGTACGATGAATATATGACCAAAGATGCCGAGATAGTAGTCTGCGCTTATGGGATAACCTGCCGCATTGCCAGGTATGCTGTCAAGCTGGCGCGCCAGCAGGGCATCAAGGCCGGATTTTTGCAGCTCATTACACTGTGGCCTTTCGCCGAAAAACGTGTCCGTGAACTGGCTTCCCGTGTCAAGGCGTTTATTGTTCCCGAGATCAACCGCGGGCAAATTATATATGAGGTCGAGAGATGTTCCTGCGGCAAAGCCCGAAGCCTTTCGTTGCCGCACTCGGGTGGCGATGTGCACAGGCCGGAAACTATACTAGCTGCCATTAAGGAGTGCCATGCCTGACCATGAAGCCAACGAGCATTCCCGGATAGCCAAATATCTCAGGCAGGACAGACTGCCGCACATCTGGTGCCCGGCCTGCGGTATAGGTCCGGCCCTGAATTGCTTCTTGAGGGCCATAGATAACTCGGGGCTGGACCCCGATAAAATATCCGTTGTTTCAGGCATAGGCTGCTCGGGACGCGTAGCAGGATATGTGAAACTCGATTCCTTCCATACTACGCACGGGCGCGCTATCCCGTTTGCAACGGGTCTGAGATTGGCCAACCCGGAGTTAAAGGCTGTGGTCTTTTCGGGCGACGGTGACCTGGCGGCCATAGGTGGAAACCACCTCATCCATGCCGCCCGCCGCAATATTGATATGACCGTTATATGCATTAATAACTTCAACTATGGTATGACTGGGGGCCAGGTCGGCCCCACCGCTCCCTATGACGTGCGTACCTCGACTACGCCCTATGGAAATTTTGAACCGCCTTTCAACCTGCCGCTGCTGCTGTATGCCAGCGGCGCATCGTATATTGCCAGGTGGACGGTATTGCACTTGCATCAGCTTGAAAGCACCATAACAGAGGCATTGTTGAAACCCGGCTTTTCGTTCGTCGAGGTTATTAGTCCCTGCCCTGCCGTGTACGGCAGGATGAATAAGGAGCCTGAAGGGCTTGATTCGCTCAAGAGCTACGAGAAGAGGAGCATTATCAAGAACGGCGCCGATCCCAGAGAGGTGGATATCACGCAGAACGGCCCTATAATCGTAGGAAAATTTATCGATGTCGATCGTCCTACGTTACACGGCAACCTGGCCGTGGTCGCCGAAAGAGCGAAGAAACCGGCTAAAAAATAGTTAAAGAGGATAATTTCCAGGAAGGCTTGAATGAAAAAAGCGGAAATCAGGCTGGCAGGATTCGGCGGACAAGGCATAGTCCTGCTGGGCAACATCATCGGTAAAGCCGCATCTATTTATAATAATTCTTATGCGGCCCTTACTCAGAGCTACGGTCCCGAATCCAGGGGCGGCTCATGCCGTGCCGAGGTTATCATCAGCGATTCTCCCATCGAGTACCCATATATAACCGATCCCGAAGTATTGGTTATACTATCGCAAGAGGCGTACAACGAGTTCGGCGCCGGGGCCAAGGGCCATGTGCTCCTGATCGTCGATTCGGAGCTGGTCAAGATCGATAACCCGCCTGCTGCCAGAATGCTTTCCATACCGGCCAGCCATCTGGCGCAGGAGATAGGGAAACCTGTGGTGGCCAATATCATCATGCTCGGTTTTCTGGCAGCCAACAGCGATGTTGTGTCGCGTGAGGCGCTGGAGAGGGCGGTCAAGGATTTCATCCCCGCCGGCACTGAGAGCTTTAATATGAAAGCATTCGAACTGGGATACAGCTACTCATCACCTGACAAAGGGCCTGCCTGACATGGTAAAAAGCATGCGTGCCGCAGTTATAGGCAACAACATCGATGCGTTGCAGGCTGCGCTCTACCTGGCCAAAATAGGCGCACAGGTAAAGTTCATCACCGATTTGCCTGCCTTTGCCTTCTTTGACTCATGCGGGGCGGACCCCCGGCTGTTCTGGTCAACAGTTTTGAATGCTATACAGAACCCTTATATAGAATTCTTCTATAACACTTCGTCGGCCGATATAGGCGGCGCAAAAGGCAATTTCAATATAAAAACCACACAACAGCTAAGATATGTAGATAGCGACCTCTGTACGGGCTGTAAGAGGTGTGAGGAAAACTGTTCTACCAGGCTGACGAAGACCAGTGACGGTAAAAATGTAATATTGAGCGCCATTCATAAGCCGTATCCAGGCAATAAGTCTGTGCCATCGACTATGATCATTGATAAGAACGAGATTTCACCCTGCCGTGCCTCATGCCCGTTGGGCATCAATGTTCAGGGATTTATCTCGCTGCTGGCAAATAACAAGATCCAGGAGGCCTACGACCTGATCAACGGATCTGCCCCACTGGGTGGCATCCTGGGACGTCTGTGCAAACATCCCTGCGAAAGCAAATGCAGCCGGGCTAAGGTCGATAGCGCTGTATCTATCAGGTCCTTGCACCGCTATGCTTACGATAATGTAATTACCCCTGCTGGAAAGGGCGCTGTACCGGATAATCCCACTTCGAAAAGCAAAATAGCTATTATAGGCAGTGGCCCTGCGGGTCTTATGGCTGCCTGGGACCTTAAACGCAGAGGATATGACCCCACTATTTTTGAATCCCATAATGTTATAGGCGGTATGCTGGCCACGGGCATTCCCAGGTTTAGATTGTCCAGGGAGATCAGGGAGCGGGAGCTGGGTCAACTGCTGGCCATGGGGATCAGGATCAGGACCGGTATCACAGTAGGACGCGATATCGATTTTGCCTACCTGAAAGAGCGCGATTACAAGGCTTTTTTCCTGGCTATCGGTGCATCTAGAAATAACAAACTGGGTGTAGCGGGCGAGGACCTTTCCGGGGTCATAGATTGTATGTCGTTTTTGTTGACGCTCAACCTGACCGATGACCTGTTCATCGGCTCCAACATCGTTATTATTGGCGATGGCAATAGCGCCGTCGATTCTGCCCGGGCTGCCATCAGGCAGAATAAGGGCAGCGTTAAAATCGTTAGCTGGACCGTGCCTGAAGAATTGACGGCATCTGGAGACGAGATTCAAGAAGCATTGGAAGAGGGGGTTTCCATAGAGTATTCAGCCTATCCCGTGGAAATACTGGGAAATAAAAACAAAGTGGTGGAGGTGCGCTTCTGCCGGACAAAGTTGACCGATGAGCTGATGCGCAATGGCTGGCACAGGCCAGTGCCTTTGGAAGGGACCGATTTCATTATGGAGGCCGACCATGTGATCGTTGCTATAGGCCAGTCGGCGGATGCAACGCAGTTGAACCTCGAAGGCCTTGATATAGAGAAAAGGTCTGGTACGATAAGGGTCAACCCGCTCACTCTGGCGACCAATTTACCCGGTGTATTTGCCGGCGGCGACTGTATGCGGGGTCCCAACAATGTCGTGGAAGCCATGGCCGACGGCCTTAAAGCCGCAGAGTCCATCGATAGGTATCTATCCGGTTCTGATCTGGAGCAAGGCCGGCAAATTACGGCCGGAAAGATAGCGGAAGTGGATTTAAACTCGATATGGGCCTTTCCCGTCAAGCGGGCGGAGATGCCTTACTTGGATATGGAAAGCAGGAAAAATACCTATGAGGAAACGACGACAGGTTTCTCTGCTGAGACCGCAATGGAAGAGTCGCAAAGATGTCTGAGCTGCGCTCTGTGCAGCGAGTGCCTGGAGTGCGTCAAGGTATGCAAATCAAATGCTATCAGGCACAATGACACCGTCAAGCATAAGGATGTGGAAGCCGATGTTATCCTGAAATTCCCCGCTGGTGGCATAAGTGTAAATGAAAAGGGCCCTGTTGCAGGCAAGGACGGAATATATATAATAAATTCCGGGACTGATCCTTCGCAGGGCGATGTCAATGTAAAACTTATGACCGCCATTATGCAGACCGTCCTGGATTCGGCCATTGATTTTCTGGATAAGGTGTCGATGGGCCCGTTTGACGATAACGATCAGGCTGAAACGAGTCATCATCCAACTTACCATCATGATCACGCCGGGCCGGAAAGCAGGCAGGGCATATTCCTGTGCAGCTGCAACGGCGAGAATAGCGCGGCTATAGACTTTGGCCGGCTGCTGAGCTTCAGTTCTCCGAAACTGAATATCGCACATATATCTGAGATTGAGCAGGCGTGCACTAAAGAGGGGGCATGGCTCATCGCGGAGCGTTGGAAAGAAGCTGGCCTGGATCACGCTGTGGTAGCGGCCTGCAGGTGCTGCAATTACGACCAGGTCTGTTATAGCTGCAACGACAGGCGCATCCTTAGCCGCCGGTACCTTAACAGTCTCATTGCCGGACAAGTTAATGCCAATATCGAATATGTCAATATCAGAGAACTGTGTGCCTGGGCGCATAACGACAGCCGGGAATCCGCAACGGACAAAGCACTCAAAATGCTGGAGGCCGCAGCGCTCGCAGCTCCGTCCCGCTATCAAAAATACGATCGTTACCCGGTTAACCAGGCGGTGCTTTTTATCGGTGGGTCGGGTACCGGCAAAATCGCTGCCATGACCTTGGAAGTGCTTGGTTGCAAGGTCTTTCAGATAGCGCAGGTGCCTGATTCCGTGGAGATAGGAGGCCAACCCGGTGACTATCATATAAAGCTGGGTTTTTCGGATAGAAACGAGGTGGTAAAAACTGGCGCCATAATCGTTGATGCATCCCTGAAGCAGACTGAGCTCGATAAATTAGGTTATACCTATACTGGCAGGTTATTTCAGCGGTTGATCTCCGGAGTGGGAATCGATGATACGGGAGCGAAATTCAATCTAAATAAGTATGAGGTGGCCCTCAATAGGGCTGGCCTTTTTATTAATGTTAATGAACGTTTAACAGGCAGTGAAAAACGGGATGAAAGCACACAGGGTGTTGCACTGGCCGCTCGAATACTACTGTACCTGCGGTCGAACTGGATTACCATGCGGGCCTCTGCAGCACAGGTCAACACGGCGCTATGTCGCGGATGCCTATCCTGTGTCCAGCAGTGCCCGTTGATCGAGATGCGGGAAGGGGCCAACGGGCTGCTGCATTCGTATCTGGAGCGCTACCTGTGTACCCGTTGCGGCGCCTGCGCCAGCATATGTCCGACGGGCGCTATTTATCTTAGCGGCCAGGACGACAGTACGATCGGCGCAGCATTGAAATCATTTCTGTGTGCGTCAGAAATATGATATTGCAGGTGATGTGTGACCGTTAAAATATTGATATTTTCGTGTAACTGGGACGGATGGAGCTGCATCGATTCCGCCGCCAATGCGGGCTTGGACTATCCAGCGTCAGTAAATATTATTAAATTAACCTGCCTTTCCAGCTTAAATGCGGGTTTCATCCTGAAGTCCTTTGAACATGGCGTCGATGGCGTCATGCTGCTCGGCTGTAAAAACCAGCAGTGCCAGTACGGGCAACTCGGCGATAATATAGAGAAAGAATATAACAAGGCTAAAGATATTATTAAGATGCTGGGTGTCAAAGGAGATAGGATCATGCTGGCAAGGGTTGAGCCCTTCGACGGAAGGGGCTTCATCAAGCAGCTTAACGGATTTATTCACGGGATCAAGAACCTGGCCGTTCCCACCGGAGCCCAAAAAGGAACCGATAAACTATAGACGGGGATTAAGTGTCAGAGCTGAAGGATATAATACGTCAGACCAAAGCGCAGTTCTGCCTGGACTGTGGCAAATGCACGGCCGTGTGCCCGGTTAGCCGCTACGATCCACAGTTCAGCCCGCGCTTAATCGTCCGTAAAGCCCTGCGTCACCCGGAGAAAATTTACGCAGACCGCAATATATGGTCATGCATCGGCTGCAATATGTGCACGATCAGATGCAATTACAACGTGAGCTATGTTGATTTCATCAGGTACCTACGTATGAAATCACGTGAGCACGGTATAGAGCCGGTTTACAGCCACAGCGGTGTGACTGAATCGGTTATGCACTTGATGGGTAAAAAGGAGGCCCGGCAGGACAGATTGGATTGGATACCGCAGGATGTAAATATTAGCTCGTCCACGGACACGGCCTTCTTCGTAGGCTGCGCTCCCTACTTTGATACTCTTTTCAAAGATATCGGCGTCAAATCAACGGATAGTTCTATCGGTGCCATGAGGCTGCTCAACCGTGCCGGAATTGCCTACACGGTGCTGGCCAACGAACGCTGCTGCGGGCACGATTTAATTTTGTCCGGCGATAAGAACGGTTTTATAAATCTGGGGCATGCCAATATAGAGGAATTAAATAAACGCGGTATAAAAAGGATAATTACCTCTTGCCCGGAATGCTACTATACGCTGAAAGTGGACTACGCCAGGTTTTTTAATGACTGGCATATAGAAGTTCAACATTTAACAGAAATGCCCGAAATATATAAAATTACGGTTAAAACGAGCGAAAACGTAAAAGCCCGGACAAAGGTGACCTTTCATGATTCATGCAATCTGGGCAGGTATTTTAAGAAATATGATGAACCGCGTAATATTTTACGTACGCTGGCCAATGCTGAACTGATCGAGATGGAATATAACAGGGAAAGTGCCCTCTGCTGCGGTGCGAATCCTTGGATGTTCTGCGGCTCGGTCAATAAACAAATTCAGGATGAAAGGCTCAGACAGGCCGGGGCGACGGGGGCCGATTTCCTGGCCACCTCCTGCCCCAAGTGTCAGATCCATTTATCGTGTGCCCAGCGTTCAACCGGCCAGGCCGGTGAAAAAATAAAAATTGTAGATATGTACCATTTAATCTCAGAGACGGCGCTCAAGGAGAACGATTAATTGGAAGAAACAAGCAATAGAGTAGGCGTTTTCGTATGCGACTGCGGCATGAACATCGCTGGTTCGGTGGATTGTGAAGCTGTTAAAGAGATGGCCTCCACCGTTCCAGGCGTCGTAGTAGCCATGAGAAATAAATATACGTGCTCCGATCCCGGGCAGGAAGAAATCAAACGATGTATTCGTGAGCACAACCTGGACCGCGTAGTGGTAGCTTCGTGTTCACCCAGGATGCATGAGACGACTTTCCGTAACTGTATAAACAAAGCAGGCATGAATCCCTACCTGCTGGAGATGGCCAATATCCGCGAACATTGCAGTTGGGTTCATCTGCATGATAAAAAAGCGGCTACCGAAAAAGCCATCGATATTGTCAAAGCGGCCGTGGCCAAAGCAAGGCTGCTGCAGCCCATCGAAGAAACGAAAATCCCGGTTACCAACGCAGCACTGGTCATCGGTGGTGGGGTTGCAGGCATACAGGCAGCGCTGGACCTGGCGGATTCCGGGCATAAGGTCTATCTGGTGGAACGCCAGCCTTCCATCGGCGGAATAATGGCCCAACTGGATAAGACATTTCCAACAATGGACTGTTCCATATGTGTTCTGGGTCCCAAGATGATGGACGCCGGCAAACATCCCAATATCGAGTTGATAGCCTTCAGTGAGATCTCCAAGGTTTCGGGCTATATCGGTAACTATACAGTCGTTATAAATAAAAAAGCCCGCTACGTTAACGAGCTGGACTGCAACTCCTGCGGCAAATGCGCCGAAGTCTGCCCGGTGATAGTGCCGGATGAATTCCAGCAGGGTTTTTCTTCGCGCAAAGCGGCTTTCATCCCCTTCCCCCAGGCCGTGCCGCCTGCATACGTGATAGACATGAAGAACTGCCTGGGCAACAATCCTGTCAGGTGCAATAAATGCGTAGAGGTCTGCGAAAAGAAATGCATCGATCTGAATATGGCGGACAAAGAGATCGAAATAAAGGTCGGCGCTATCATCGTATGTACCGGGATGGATGTCTACGACCCGACCGTGCTGGATGAGTACGGCTATACGCGCTTTGAAAATGTGATCACAACCATGGAGTTCGAGCGCCTGATCTGCGGCGGCGGGCCGACCGAGGGGCAAATTTTGCGTCCTACCGACCGTAAGGTACCAAAGCACATTGGCTTTATCCAATGCGTGGGTTCGCGTACGGCCAACCGGGGGAACCCCTACTGCTCCAATGTCTGCTGCATGAATACCATTAAAGACAGCCTCCTGATTAAAGAGCATTATCCCGATACTGAGATATATGTGTTTTATATGGATATCCGTGCTTATGGCAAGGGGTTTGAAGACCTCTACAAGAGATCGCAGGAAGAAGGAGTGCATTACATACGCGGCTTCCCGGGCGAGGTGACCGAGGACCCGGTTAGCCATAATATCAAGGTGCGCGTGGAAAATACCACCACCTGCCAGGTCGAGGAATATGAGCTGGACCTTCTGGTGCTATCCGTTGGTTTGCACCAGGACAGCGGGCTCAAGAAGTTGTGCAACCTGCTGAATATCTCACTGACCTCAGATGGGTTTTTGATGGAGGCGCATCCCAAGTTGAAGCCTGTGGATGCCCCTACACCGGGCATATTTTTCGCCGGCTCCGTTGAGGCGCCCAAGGATATCAAGGACAGCGTCACCCAGGCCAGCGCCGCCGTATCCCGTAGCTCTATAATCCTCAATGCAGACTTTATCAAGGGTGATGGGGTCAAAGCATTTGTCGATCAGGAAAAGTGCACCTCGTGCGGGGTGTGCGCCAGGGTTTGCCCCTACAATGCCATCTATGTGGATATTAAGGCCAAGAACGGGGCGAAAATAATTGTCGCCGCCTGTGCCGGCTGCGGCGCCTGTTCGGCCGAGTGCCGCTTTGATGCCATATCCATTCACCACTTCATGGAAGAACAGATCCTTTCCCAGATAAGCTCGGCCCTGGCTACCAACCCTCAAAACAAGATTATCACCTTCCTGTGCAACTGGTGCAGCTACGCTGCCAGCGA
>JBEKVW010000003.1:0-50082 GCA_049513695.1 Dehalococcoidia bacterium
CTTTGTGGGCAGGCTGGTCTATTTCCGGGTCTATTCAGGCCGCGTGAAGGTAGGCGCCCAGATCTACAACGCCAGCAGGAGTACCAAGGAGCGGCTAGGCAGATTGCTGCTGATGCATGCCAACAAGCGCGAAGAGATCGATGAAGTCGATACCGGCTGTATAGCAGCCACGCTCGGCTTGAAGAACACCTTTACAGGCGATACGCTCTGCGAGGCGGGCCAATCCATTCTTCTGGAAGATATTAAGTTCCCCGAGCCGGTTATTTCTATGGCGGTTGAGCCCAAGAGCAAAGCCGACCAGGACAAGCTGGGAGATGCCCTGGGCAGACTGTCGGAAGAAGACCCGACATTCAAAGTTCGTACCAACGAAGAAACAGGCCAGACTATTATTTCCGGTATGGGCGAGCTCCATCTTGAGGTCCTAATCGACCGCATGATGAGAGAGTTCGGCGTGCAGGTGCGAGTTGGCAAGCCGCAGGTGGCTTATAAAGAGACGGTTACCGTAGCTGTTGAAGCGGAAGGCCGCTTTATCCGGCAGACGGGCGGACATGGACAGTACGGCCATTGCTGGCTGAGGATCGAGCCCGGCGAGCGCAACAGCGGCTTTAAATTTGTTAACGGGGTCCGCGGCGGAGATATATCCAGGCAATATATCCCTGCCATTGAAGCCGGCGTACGAGAAGCACTGGATACCGGAGGATTGAGCGGATACCCGCTGGTTGACGTCACGGTCACGGTTTTCGATGGCAGTGAACACGAGGTAGACTCGTCGGAAATGGCCTTTAAGATGGCCGGCTCCATGGCTCTTAAAGAAGGTGTGGCCAAGGCCAAACCGGTAGTGCTGGAGCCGATCATGCGGCTGGAAGCGGTGACACCGGCCTCCTTCATGGGCGACGTCATAGGCGATATTAATTCCAGGCGCGGCCATATCGAGGGCATCGAGACCCACGGCGAGACATGTGTTATTCACAGCTTTGTGCCGCTGGCGGAATCCTTCGGGTATACAACAGCATTAAGGTCGCTTACTCAAGGCAGAGCCACGTCTTCGATGGAATTCGATCATTATAGCGAAGTGCCGGCCAGCATACTTGAGGAAATGTTAGCTAAATCAAAGGGTAGGTAAATGACCAAGCAGAAGATAAGAATTAAGCTGAGGGGATATGATCACAGGTTGGTGGACCAATCTGCCGGTCAGATCGTTGAAACTGCAATCAAATCGGGCGCAGAGGTCATCGGGCCGGTGCCGCTGCCGACCAGGATTGAGAAGTTCTGTGTTATCAGGTCTCCTCACATCGACAAGGATTCACGTGAGCAATTTGAAATACGCACGCATAAAAGGCTGATCGATATCGTGGGTCCAACCAGCAAGACTATTGATGCCTTGACACAGTTGCAGTTGCCGTCAGGTGTGGAAATCGATATTAGATTATAGGAATAGAAAATATGGCTGGCATACTTGGTAAAAAAATAGGCATGACGCAGCTTTACAGGGAAAACCTGGAGATAGCCGTAACGGCTGTTGAAGCCGGGCCGTGCTGCGTTACGCAGGTTAAAACAGTCGAAAAGGATAAATATAATGCCGTGCAGCTCGGCTTTGGCGAGTCCAAGAAACTATCCAAGGCTGAAAAAGGACACCTGAAAGGAAATGGCGATTACAGGTACCTCCGTGAGCTGCGAACCGATGATGTGAAAGGTTACGAGGTGGGGCAAAAGATAGACGTGACCATATTCAAGCCTGGCGACCTCGTCCAGGTTGAGGGAATTTCCAAGGGTAAAGGTTTTGCCGGCGGCGTGAAACGGTATCACTTCCGCGGCGGGCCTAAGACCCATGGACAATCTGACAGGCACCGCGCTCCCGGTTCAGTCGGGTCTACAACCACACCGGGCCGTGTATTCAAGGGGCTGCGCATGGCTGGACATATGGGCGCCCGCAAAGTAACGGCACGCAATATCGAAGTGGTTGAAGTCGACCAGGCTAAAAACATAGTTTTACTCAAAGGCGCAGTACCGGGCGGCAAAGGCGGACTATTGTTAATAGAGAGCGCCTCTTAGGGACTATTGTGATGGATTTAGAGGTAATTAATTTAAAAAGCAAAAAGGCCGGCAAAATAAGCGCCAGTGATTATGTCTTCGGTCAGACAGTGAACGAAGCGGTAGTTCACCAGGCGCTGGTAGCGCAGCTTGCCAACCGCAGGCAGGGTACCGCCGATTCACAGACGCGGTCCGAGGTGACAAGAAGCACGAAGAAAATGTACGCTCAGAAACACACGGGAAGGGCAAGGCGGGGCAGTGCCACCTCCCCACTATTGAAGGGAGGCGGCATTGTTTTCGGCCCGCACCCGCGCAGCTATCGGCAGGACATGCCTAAAAAGATGCGCAGGCTGGCCTTGCGCAGCGTGCTATCAGGCAAGGTGCGCGACGGTGAATTGAAGATACTGGACAAGCTGGAGATCAAGGAACCCAGGACCAAGCTGGTGAACGAGATCCTCGATCGTTTGGGTGTTGAAGGGACGGCCATTATCGGTGTGGCCCTGAGCAACGATTATATTACTATGGCCAGTTCCAATATACCGGGAATAAAGACCACCATGGTCTCGATGCTCAACGTGGCCGACCTGCTTTCTTACAAGATGCTTGTCCTGGATGTCGATGCTATAAGGCGCATCGAAGAGATCTGGGATAAAAAAGAGTCGGACAAGAAAGAAGATAAGGCAGCATAGATTTATAAAAGGATTAATGTAAGTTAATGGATATATATGAAGTGCTTCGTAGGCCGCTCGTAACTGAGAAGAGCACCCGACTCTCTGAAGAGAGTAAATACGTCTTCGAAGTGAATAAAAAGGCTACCAAAGACGAGGTAAAGAAGGCCGTGGAGAAGGCTTTTAAAGTGGGCGTGGTGAGTGTCAATATTATCCAGGTGCCCGGTGAAACTAAGAAACTGGGCAGGCGAGAGGTGACCAGGCCGCGCTGGAAAAAAGCAATCGTAACACTCAAAGAAGGCGATAAAATACAGCTCTTTGAGGGAGTGTAAGATAACAGGAGTATAAATTGGGTTCTGTTATAAAGAAACGCAAAAAGAAGATGGCGAAGCATAAGCATCGTAAGCTCTTGAGAAAGAACCGATGGCAAAGACGTCATCCGTAAAAAGCTAGGAGTAGTTAGATTTGGCTTTAAAGATATTTCGTCCTACATCTCCCGGCCGTCGCGGAATGGTAAAGATATCGTTTGATGATATCACCAAGACCGAGCCGGAAAAGTCGCTGCTGGTACCTCAAAAGAGGAAAGCCGGAAGGAACAGCAGGGGCGTTATTACAACGCGGCACAGGGGAGGCGGCGCAAAGCGCAGTACGCGCATCATAGATTTTAAACGCGATAAGCTCGGTGTTCCGGGTAAAGTGGCTGCGGTCGAGTATGATCCCGGCCGCTCCGCCCGCATAGCCCTGATTTTCTACGCCGATGGCGAGAAACGCTATATGCTGTGCCCCCTGGGACTGGGCGTCGGAGACACCATCTTGGCGAGCGCCGATGCCGAGATCAAGCCCGGTAATAATTTGCCGCTGGGAAATATCCCCTCCGGCACCATGATACATAACCTGGAGTTCGAACCTAATAAGGGCGGACAGATAGTCAGGAGCGCAGGCACGGCCGCCCAGTTGCTGGGCCGCGAGGACAAATACGCCACGGTGCGCTTGCCCTCAGGAGAGGTCAGGCGGTTCATGATCGAGTGCCGGGCCACCGTCGGCCAGGTAGGAAACCTGGATCATCAAAATGTTAAATCAGGCAAAGCAGGCCGGATAAGGCTTCTGGGAAGGCGGCCTAAGGTCAGGGGCTCCGCCATGACCCCGCGTGATCATCCGCACGGCGGCGGTGAAGGCAGAGCGCCACGCGGCATGGCTCCTAAAACGCCGCAGGGTAAACCGGCGTTAGGCCACAGGACACGCAGCGGCAAGCCTTCGGATAAATTGATTGTCAGGCGCAGGTACGCCGATAAATAAAGAGGTAAATTAAGTATGTCACGTTCAGCGAGAAAGGGCCCGTACTGTCATCCCAAGCTGCTGAAAAAAATTGAGGAGCTTAATAAGAGGGGCGAAAAACAGGTCATTAAGACCTGGGCTCGTTCCTCCACCATTATGCCCGAGATGATCGGTCATACCATTGGTGTGCATGACGGGAGGCGACATGTGCCTATTTTCGTGACTGAAAATATGGTTGGCCACAAGCTGGGCGAGTTTGCCATCACCCGCACATTCCGCGGCCACGTTGGCAGGGCTACAGCAGCGGCAGCGCCGGCGCCGGCGCCGGTCAAGAAGGTGTAAGCAGGTAGAAAATGAAAGTTGGAGCAGTAGTTAAAGATTTAGGCATACCGCCCCGCAAGGTCAGGCTTGTGGTGGATATGGTGCGAGGTAAAAAAGTGGAAGACGCCATCAATATTCTTAAATTCACTCCCACGCCCGCAGCCAAGGCCGTCGCCAAGCTGATTAAGTCCGCTTCGGCCAATGCCGAAAATAACTTTCAGATGGACCCCGCAGAATTAAAAGTCGTATATATTGCAGCCGATGAAGCCCGCACGCTTAAAAGGTACAGGCCTCAGTCCAGGGGCCGCTACAGCCCCATCTTGAAGCGGGCCACGCATATCAAGGTTTTGGTTTCCGAGGAGGGAAAATAATTGGGACATAAAGTACACCCCTACGGTTTCAGGATCGGCGTCGTACGCGGCTGGAAGGCCAAGTGGTATGACGAAAAACACTATATGGAAACCCTGCATGATGACCTCAAGCTGAGGAGGGCCATCAAAGAAAGGCTGCGCGAAGGGGCGGTTGCCAGGGTGGAGCTCGACCGTCAGGGGAATGATATATTAGTGACCATATTCACTGCCCGTCCCGGGATTGTGATAGGCAGAGGCGGCCAGAGAGCAGAGGAATTGAGATCGGAACTGGAGAGAATCTGCGAAAAGAAAGTTAAACTATCCATCAAGGAAGTCGAGCAGCCTGAAATCGAGGCTGCACTGGTTGCACGCAATATAGCCGACTCGCTGGAAAGGCGTGTCGCTTTCAGGCGTGCTATGAAACAGGCAGCTTTTAAGACCCGGCAGGCCGGGGCTAAAGGCATTAAGATCAGTTGTGCCGGCAGGCTGGGCGGCGCTGAAATCGCCAGGCGAGAGACCATCCACGAAGGCCAGTTGCCGCTGCATACTTTGAGCGCGGATATAGACTACGGTTTCGCTGAAGCCGCAACCACTATGGGCAATATCGGCGTAAAAGTATGGATTTATAAAGGACGAATTATACCTGAAGTAAGGAGAGAAAGTGTTACAACCGAAACGAGTGAAGTATCGTAAGTGCCACCGCGGCCACCTGCGTGGTAAAGCACAATCGGGTAATACGATTGTCTTCGGCGACTTCGGAATGCAGGCCAGTGAGGCCCATTGGATTACCTCCAGGCAGATCGAAGCGGCACGCCGTGTTATAGTACGTTACCTACGCCGCGGCGGACAGGTATGGATTCGCATCTTTCCGGACAAATCGGTTACCAAGAAACCGGCTGAAACTCGTATGGGCAGCGGAAAAGGCGCAGTGGACCACTGGGTAGCTGTCGTAAAGCCCGGCCGGATGTTATTTGAGATCGGCGGCATAAAAGAGAATATGGCCAAAGAAGCGCTGACGTTAGCCGCTTATAAATTGCCCATAAAGACCAGATTTGTAGCACGTGAAAGCATTAAAGAAGAGGTAAAAGGTGAAACTCACTGAGATCAAGGCATTGGGAGATGCCGAACTGCAAAAAAAATTGGAGGAAGCTCATCAAGAGCTGTTTAACCTGCGCTTTAAGCTGGCAACCAGACAACTGGTGAACCATCGCCAGTTACCGGCTGTAAGGAAAAGGATCGCCAGGATAAACACCATAATACGCGAGAGAGAGCTTGGCAAGAAATAGAGATGGAAAAAATCCGTAAAACCAGGATCGGTAAGGTTACCAGCAACAAGATGAATAAGACGGTTGTTGTACAGACTGAGGCTCTGCGCAGGCATCCCCTGTATCACAAAGTTGTCAGGCAATCCACCCGCTTCAAGGCACATGATGAAAATAATGAGTGCAATATCGGCGACGTGGTAAAAATCGTTGAAACCCGGCCGCTGTCCAAAGATAAACGCTGGCGGATCGTGGAAATAATTTCAAAAGCAGATATAGTCGGCACCTTAAAAGACGACGTAGAACAGGGAAAGCAGGAGAACTGAAGTGATTCAGACTTTAACCAGACTTAAGGTAGCGGATAACACGGGTGCGCGTCAGGTGATGTGCATAGGTGTGCCGGGCGGCACGCGAAGGCGCTATGCTACCGTGGGTGATGTGATCACCTGCAGCGTCAAACGCGCGATACCGGGCGGCGTAGTTAAGAAAGGCGAGGTGGTGAAAGCGGTGATAGTCAGGATTTCCAATCATCACCATAGGCCGGACGGCTCCTACGTGCGTTTCGATGATAATGCTGCAGTCATCCTGGACGATAAGGGCAACCCCAAGGGTACCCGCATATTCGGACCCGTGGCGAGAGAGCTCAGGGACAAGAATTTTATGAAAATAATTTCTCTGGCACCAGAGGTGCTCTAAAAATGAAGATACATAAGAATGATAATGTCCTTATCATAGCCGGCAAGGATAAGGGTAAAAAAGGCAAGGTGCGCAAGACTTTAACGAAGAAGGAAAGCGTGATCGTGGAAGGTCTGAATTTAATTAAAAGGCATTCCAAGACCAAAGGGCAGACCAAGCAGGCCGGCATTATCGAGCTCGAAGGGCCCATCCACGTCTCCAACGTCATGGTGATCTGCAACAAATGCAATAAACCGGCTCGTATCGGCTCCAGGGTACTGGACGACGGTAAAAAGACCAGGTTCTGCCATAGTTGCACTGAGATTATTGATTAAATAGAGGTAACCCGATAGATGGTAAGGCTAAAAGACAGATATATAAAAGAGATCGTGCCGCAGCTGATTAAGAAGTTCGGCTACAGGAACATTATGGAAGTTCCCAGGGTCAGCAAGATCGTCCTCAACCTTGGGATGGGCGAATCGCTGTCCAATCCCAAAGCCATGGAAGCGGCCGAGAAGGACCTGACCACCATTGCCGGCCAGCATCCCGTGGTTACCAAGGCCAAAAAGTCCATAGCCGCCTTTAAGCTGAGGGCGGGCGTTCCCATCGGCATGATGGTTACCCTGCGTGACAAGAGAATGTATGAATTTTTAGACAAGCTGGTCAGCGTGGTCCTGCCCAGGATACGCGATTTTCAGGGCGTATCCAGGGACGCTTTTGACGGCCAGGGCAATTATACGCTGGGTATGAAGGAGCAAATTGTGTTCCCTGAGATCGAATATGATAAGGTGGATAAGACCAGGGGAATTGAGATTACGATTGTAACAAGCGCCAAGACAGACGAGGACGGCAGACGGTTGCTCGAAGCAATCGGCATGCCTTTTAAGAAAAATTAGTAAGGTAAAGTAATGTCAAAACTATGTAAGATTGTAAAAGCAAGCCGACCCCCGAAATACAGGGTGCAACAGCATAACCGCTGCAAGCTGTGCGGAAGGCCCAGGGCCTATATAAGGAAATTCGGCATCTGCCGCATATGCTTCCGCACGCTGGCCTTGAACGGTGAATTGCCCGGGGTACAGAAATCCAGCTGGTAATATAAGTAGATGGAGTTGTTTATCAATGGTTACTGATCCGATAGCCGATTTATTGACCAGGGTTCGCAATGCTGCTATGGCGCGCCACGACAGTGTACTGGTACCTGCTTCCAAGATGAAAATTGCAATGACCAAAATTCTCAAAGAAGAGGGATTCATTGCCGATTACTCCATCGTCAAAGGCGAAACTCAGCGCGTGATCAAGATCACACTCAAATATATTGATAAACAGCCGGCTTTCATCGGATTGGAACGCGTAAGTAAACCCGGGCTCAGGGTCTACAGCGGCAAAGGAGAAATACCGAGGATATTCGGCGGCCTCGGCATTGCTATCTTATCTACATCCAAGGGGGTTATGACCGGCCAGGAAGCCTGGAAGAACAACCTTGGCGGCGAAGTACTATGTTACGTATGGTAATTGAACTCAGAGAGGTGAATCTGTGTCTCGTATAGGACGAATGCCCGTAATCATCCCTGCCGGGGTTAAGGTTAAGATCCAGGGCAGGGAAATTACTGTGGAAGGAAGTAAGGGTAAATTGACCCGCGAGTTTCATCCTGACATTAAAGTTGCTCAGGAAGATGGAAAACTGGTCGTTACGCGATCCAGTGATAATAGGCTGCAGCGTTCCCTGCATGGATTGACCAGGTCGTTGTTGAACAATATGGTAGAAGGCGTAACCAAGGGATTTGAAAAGAACCTCGAGTTGAGCGGTGTCGGCTACCGTGCGCAGAAGGCTGGTCATAAGCTTACATTGCAGATCGGATACAGCCATCCGGTGGAATTCGATCCGCCCAAGGGCATTGATATAGCCCTCGACGGCACAACCAAGATACGCATTTCCGGCATAGATAAAGAGCTGGTAGGCGAAACGGCGGCTGAGATCAGAAGGATACGCATTCCGGACGTATATAAAGGCAAAGGTATCAAATACGCCGGCGAACGTCTACGCCTGAAGCCGGGTAAAGCAGGCAAAACAGCTACAAAAGGGAAATAAAAATGGCTAAAGTTAGTTCGAATATCGCAAGAAAGAGGCGCCACGCCCGCATCAGGGTCACAGTATCCGGTACGGCGGCCAAACCCAGGCTGTGTGTGTTTCGCAGCCTTAGCAATATTCATGCGCAGATTATCGATGATGCCAGCGGGGTAACCATAGCGTCGGCGGACAGCCTTAATGCCAAAATAAAGGAACAGCTCAGCGGTAAAAACAAGACGCAGGTGGCCGAACTGGTTGGCTCTGAACTGGCAAAGAATGCCCAGGAGAAAGGAATAGGCCAGGTTGTTTTTGATAGGGGTGGCTATAAGTATCAGGGCAGGGTCAAAGCCCTGGCCGAAGCGGCCCGCAAAGCTGGGTTAAAATTCTGAGGATTTTAGTATGAAAGCATCGACAAGAATACATCTACCCCAGCCGAGGATCGATACCAGTGAAATGGAATTCACCGAGAAGCTGGTCTCCCTGACCCGCGTTACCAAGGTCGTGAAAGGCGGTAAAAACCTGCATTTCCGCGCCCTGGTAGTGGTCGGTGATGGCAAAGGCCATGTCGGAGTGGGCCTGGGGAAGGCCAGGGAAGTCCCCGAAGCCATTCGCAAGGCCGGTGTGGCTGCCAAAAAGAACGTAATCGGTGTGGTATTCAGGGATACCACCATCCCGCATGAGAGCCTTTCTAAATTCGGCGCTGCAAGGGTCTTGGTAAAGCCTGCCTCCCCCGGCACAGGGGTTATTGCCGGTGGTGGTGTGCGCGCAGTAGTCGAGGCAGCCGGGATCAAAGATATTTTGACCAAATCGCTAGGGTGCGCCAACCCGGTCAATGTTACTAAAGCGACTATGCTTGCTTTGGCTAACCTGAGGAATCCCGGGGAAAGCATCAAGAGACGCAAGGGACAGTCGGGAACTGAGGAGAGTTAAGCAAGTGGCTAAAATACGCATCAAATGGATAAAAAGCGATATAGGGTACCCGGTCGACCAGAAGCGCACGCTTAAAGCACTGGGTTTTCACAGGCTGAATGAGACGGTCGAAAAAGAGGATACTCCCGTTATCCGGGGTATGATTACCAAAGTTAATCATATGTTATCGATAGAAGAGAGCGAGAATGGATCAAAGTAATTTAAAGCCCCCGGCAGGGGCCAAACACAAGAAGAAACGCGTCGGCTGCGGTGACGGCAGCGGGCATGGCACATTTTCTACACGTGGCTGCAAAGGGCAGAAATCGCGCTCCGGGCGTGATTTGCGCCCCGGCTTTGAAGGCGGGCAGCTTCCGATCATCAAAAGGTTGCCCTGGACCAGGGGCTTTACCAATGTCGCCAAAATCCAGTACAGCGTGGTCAATGTAGGCGATTTAAAATTATTCGACGCAGGTTCAGAGGTCGGTCCCGAATCCATGCTGGATAAAGGGCTGGTTAAATCGATCAAGTTTCCGGTCAAGATACTCGGCAACGGGGAGCTTGAAAGGTCTTTGACTGTCAAAGCTAACAAGTTTTCTGAAACTGCAAAGACAAAAATAGAAGCAGCGGGTGGCAAGGTAGAGGAGATCTAATATGCCGCAGACACAATCCAGGCCCCGCCTGATCCAGGCGATGGTGGATGCGTTTTCACTGCCTGATTTGAGGCAAAAACTGCTATTCACCTTCGCCATGCTGGTGATATTCAGGTTTGTTGCCCACGTGCCGATCCCGGGCGTAGACGTAAATGCGCTGCAACAGATATTCCAGCGCAGCCAGTTGCTGGGCATGCTCGACCTGTTCAGCGGCGGCGCCATGAGGTATTTCAGCATCGCGGCCATGGGCGTATATCCCTATATTACTTCATCGATTATTATGCAGTTGCTGGTACCTGTTATCCCGGCGCTGCGCAAGCTCTCGGAAGAGGGAGAGGCAGGCAGAAACAGGATCAACCAGATAACCCACTGGCTTACCGTCCCGCTGGCCGCCCTCCAGGGCTTCGCCCAATTGCAGCTCCTTCGCAGCCAGGGCGGTGTACTTCCTACCGGCCCCCTTGAGACAGCAGCCATTGTTATATCGCTGACGGCCGGCACCATGTTCCTGGTCTGGCTGGGTGAGCTTATTACGGAAAGGGGCATAGGCAACGGCGTTTCGATCATCATTTTCGGTGGCATTATCGCCCAGCTTCCCACTCAGGTCGGCGGCGGGTTCGTCTCGGCTGCGACCAACTGGATCGGTATAGCTGTCTTTGCAGTGCTGGCCCTGATAACCGTGGTAATGATCGTTATTTTCACCGAGGGCCATCGCCGTATACCCGTACAATACGCACGGACAGCCTTCAGGGGCGGCAAGATGTACCGCCAGGCCGGTTCCACTTATGTCCCCCTAAGGGTGAATATGGCAGGCATGATACCCCTGATCTTTGCCATGTCCCTGTTGATTTTCCCTGGAACCATCGCCAGCTATTTTGCAGCTCCTAACGGACAGGAGCCTAATTTTGCCAATACTATCATGCTATGGTTCAACCCCGCCACGCCGGTGCCCATAGGCCTGTTTTACTGGGTGTTTTATTTTGTACTGGTGGTGGCCTTCACATTTTTCTATACCATGGTTATATTCGAGCAGATGGACCTGGCTCGCACATTGCAGCGCCAGGGCGGGTTCATACCCGGCGTCAGGCCCGGGAAGCCTACCACGGACTATTTAAACGGCGTCATCAACCGGCTGACATGGGGTGGCGCAATCTTCCTGGCCGTCGTGGCCATTATGCCGTTCTTTGCCAGGTCACTCACCGATGTGGCCAATATGACTCTTTCGAGCACCGGCATACTGATCGTGGTCGGCGTGGCGCTCGATACGATGAAGCAAATTGAAGCGCAGCTCACCATGCGGCGCTATGAAGGTTTCCTAAAATAAGGAGGATTTGAAAATGTTCTTTATATTGCTTGGGGCGCCCGGGGCGGGGAAGGGTACTCAGGCAGATATTATAGTGAAAGAAATGTCCTTGCCCCATGTGGCCTCCGGTGACCTGTTCAGGCACGCCCTGAAAAACGGGACGGAGCTGGGCAAGCAGGCCGAATCCTATATGAAAGCAGGAAACCTGGTTCCCGATAAAATAACCATCAAGATGATACTTGAGCGCATTGCGCAGCCCGACTGCAAAGACGGCTGCGTTTTCGACGGTTTCCCCAGGACGCTGGACCAGGCACGAGCTCTGGATGCCGCTCTTGAAAAACAGGGCAAGTCGATTGAGAAGGCAATTTATATAGAGGTCCCGGAGAGCGCACTGCTCGACAGGCTGACCGGCCGGTTTGTTTGCCGCACCTGCCAGACCCCTTACCACAAGAAAAACTCTCCGCCCAAGAAAGAAGGTATTTGTGATAAATGTTCCGGCGAACTTTACCAGAGGGCCGATGATAAGGAAGAGACAATAGAGGAAAGGCTGAAGGTCTATTTTGCCCAGACCATGCCGCTGCTTGATTACTATGAGAAGAAGGGCAGGCTTTTCAGGGTCAACGGCAATCAGCATATCGACCAGGTTGGCAAAGACATAGTGAAATTCCTGCAAGGATTGAAACAGAAGAAATAAATGACCATCATTAAATCGGCCGAAGAGATCGCTGTAATGCGAGAGGCCGGAAGAATTGTAGCGACTGTGTTGCAAAAAATGAAAGAAGCTGTGAAACCGGGTATAAAAACCAGGCAACTCGATAAACTTGCCGAGGAGGAAATCGGCAGGTGGAGCGGTGCTCGCGCTTCTTTTAAAGGTTACCACGGCTTCCCGGCCAGCGTCTGCGTCTCGGTCAATGATGAAATAGTGCATGGCATTCCGGGTAATAGAGTTTTAACAGAAGGTGATATAGTCTCACTGGATTTCGGTGTGCTTTTCAGGGGATTCCAGGGTGACGCCGCTATAACGGTGGGCGTGGGCAAGATCGGCCCTGAGGCCCTCAAGTTGATGGAAGTCACCGAAGAGTCCCTGGCAAAGGGTATAAGCGCCGCACGTGACGGCGGTAACCTTGGCGATATCGGGGCAGCTGTACAGAGCTTCGTTGAATCAAAAGGCTATAGCGTGGTCAGGGAATACTCTGGGCACGGCATCGGTAAAGATATGCACGAGGACCCACTGGTGCCCAACTTCGGCAGAAAGGGCGAAGGCCTGAAACTGCGTGAAGGTATGACGCTCGCCCTGGAGCCGATGGTCAATATCGGCGGCTGGAAGACTAGGCTGAACAGTAACGGATGGACCGTGCATACATCGGACGGCAGCCTGTCGGCCCACTTCGAGCATACCATTGCCATCAAGAAGGACGAGGCCGAAATACTCACCCTGTTGTAAGCTTAATTATATGGATAAAAAAGAAGCCATCGAGGTCGAAGGAACGGTAATTGAATCATTGCCCAATGCTACTTTTCGAGTGGAATTGGCCAATGGTCACAAGGTCCTGGCCCATATCTCGGGCAAAATGCGCAGGCATTATATCAGGATACTGCCGGCGGACAAGGTTCTGGTAGAGCTTTCGCCGTATGACCTGACCAGGGGCAGGATCACTTACCGGTTCAAGTGAAAAAGGGTGACTTCTTTTGACATAAAGTGAATAAAGAGATATATTATTAAACGGTTTTTTAGGAAACAAGGATATAATCGGAAATGAAGGTCAGAGCATCGGTAAAGAAACGTTGTGAAAAATGTAAAATAATCCGTCGCCGCGGCGTTGTCAGGGTGATTTGCACTAATCCCAAACATAAGCAGCGGCAGGGATAGCACAGGAGTAATTTAAACATGGCTCGTATTTCAGGCGTAGATATCCCGAGGGAAAAGCAGGTACTGTTTTCCCTGCAGTATATCCATGGGATTGGATCCAGCGTAAGCAAGAAAATATTGACGGATCTGAAAATCGATCCTGCCAAGAAGGTTAAAGACCTGACCGATGAAGAGGTCAGCCACATACGTGAAAAGATCGACAAGGAATACAACGTCGAGGGTGAACTGCGCAAAGAAGTCACCATGAATATTAAGCGGCTGATCGAGATAGGTAGCCGCCGCGGAATAAGGCATAAGAGGAACCTGCCGGTGAGAGGGCAGAGGACCCGCACCAATGCGCGTACCAAGCGCGGAGCCAAGAAGACGGTCGCCGGGCGAGGTCAGAAACGCGGAGCTACTAAGAAATAAAGGAGTAACCAGATAATATGCCGCAGAAAAAGAAAGTTAGAACCAAGAGGCGCGAAAAAAAGCTGATTCATGAAGGTAAGGCCTTCATTACATCATCTTTTAATAATACTATCGTCACTTTGACCGATGCCAAAGGCGGAGTAATTTCTTGGGGCAGCTCGGGCACGGCGGGCTTCAAAGGCTCCCGCAAGGGCACCCCGTATGCTGCGCAGATGGCTGCTCAGGGCGCTTCCGCCAAGGCGAAAGAGCACGGTTTGCGCCAGGTGGAGGTGTTCGTAAGGGGTCCGGGGAGCGGACGTGAAGCCGCCATCAGGGCTATTCAGGCGTCAGGCATTACCGTAACCGGCATCCGGGACGTTACACCTGTCCCTCATAACGGGTGCAGGCCGAGAAAACGAAGGCGAGTATAAGATATGGCTAGATATACTGAAGCTTACTGTCGACTGTGCCGCCGCACCGGCACCAAATTGATGCTCAAAGGCCAAAGGTGCTTTGGCGAAAAATGCGCCATCGAGCGCCGCAACACACCGCCGGGACCTCACTCTTCCAGCAAGGGACGGAGGCGATCCAAGGTATCCGATCACGGCATTCAGTTGATGGAAAAGCAGAAGGCCAAATACACTTACGGCAGCTACGAAAGGCAATTCAGGCGCTTTTTTGATGAAGCCTCAAGGCTGCCCGGCATTAAAGGCTCCAACCTGCTCGTCTTGCTGGAAAGAAGGCTGGATAACGTTGTCTTCCGGTTGGGCTTCGCTGATTCACGGTCGCAGGCCAGGCAAATTGTCAGGCATGGACATATTAAGCTGAACGGGCGCAAGACCAACGTGCCTTCCTGTCTGGTTAAAGCTGATGATGTCATAGAATGGCGCAAAGAGAGCACTAAAAGCGAATATTACAAAATCCTGGTTGAAAAGATCGAGGACAAAGATATACCTGCCTGGCTGTCTCTTGAAAAAGAAAACATGGTCGGCAGAGTGTTAGCGCTTCCGGCCGGCCAGGAAATAAGGACGAATTTTGACGAGAAAGCAATCGTGGAATTCTATTCACGATAGGAGGATTTTTGGTTCAAGTAGTTTTGCCAAAAATTGAGTGCACCTTAAGCAAAGAGAACTACGGTAAATTCGTTGCAGAGCCCGTAGAGAGAGGCTTTGGCGTAATCCTCGGTAATAGCCTGCGGCGCGTGCTTCTCAGCTCGCTTAGCGGCGCGGCTATTAATTCCGTCATGATCGAGGGCGTTACACAGGAGTTCAGTACCATTCCCAATATGAAAGAGGATATGATCGATTTCCTACTGAACGCCCGCGATATCAGGATCAGAATACTCTCCAAGGAGGCAACCTCGGGCAAGATGGTTCTCAATGTCAAGGGCAGGATGGACGTGCATGCATCCGATATATCGGCTGTCGGTCCGCCCAATTTTGAGATAGTCAACCCGGAACTTTACCTTTGCACACTGGACTCGAGTGAAGCCAAGCTTAACGTTGAATTCAACATTAAGGTGGATAAAGGCTACCAGACAGCCAGCGCCGGCGATAATGTCGGTATAATTGTGACCGGCGGCGGGACCAGTAAAGAGATATCGGTAGATGCTATTTACTCACCGGTTACCCGTGCCAACTATTCGGTCGAGAGCAGCGGTCCCGGCCAGGGCACCGGAAAAGAAAGGCTGATCATGGAGATCTGGACGGACGGCACTATCGGCCCCATCGAAGCTATAGGCGAGAGCGCGGCCATACTGGTTGAGCAGTTTAACCTCTTTACCGGACTGGCCACGACCATCGCCGAAAAAGAAGAGGTCGAGGCCTGGCAGAAATCGATCCCGACCGATGTATATAATATGCCTCTTGAGAAGCTCAATCTCTCCACGCACACCTATAACAGCTTGCGCCGAGGCGGCATAACTATGACCGGCCAATTGCTGGAAAAGGGACTGGACGGCCTGATGTCACTGGGTGGGTTCGGCGTAAAATCCAGGGAGGAAGTAGAAGTGGCGTTGAAAGAGCTGGGAGTTGAGTTATCCGGTATCCCCGTGGAAAAAGATAAAAAGAAGAAAGGGCGTGTAAACGATGCAGGATCTGAAGGTGAATAACTGATGAGACACAAGCTTTCCGGAAGAAAATTAGGAAGGCCGGCGGCGCACCGCTGGTCTTTGTACCGTAATCTGGTTACCGATCTATTCAACCATGAGAAGATCACAACCACACTGGCTAAAGCCAAAGAAGCAAGGGGCCTGGCGGACAAGATGGTCACCCTTGGCAAAGAGGGTAGCCTGACATCACGCAGGCGGGCACTTGCATTTATCTTCGACGAGAAAATCGTGGATAAGGTCTTTACTGTTTATGCACCGAGATATAAATCGCGCCCCGGCGGCTATACTAGGGTATTGAAGTTGGGGCCGCGCGAAGGTGATAAGGCGCCCATGGCGCTTATCGAAATGGTGGAATAAACGGCTTGTGCGCAGGTGGAGCTCTTTAATAACCTAAGAAAAATAGTCCTCGTAGTTGAATACAGCGGTAAGCGCTACTGCGGTTACCAGTGGCAGAAGGGACAGCCCACAATCCAGGATGAACTGGAAAAGGCCATTCACCAGCTTACCGGGGAGAACCGGCGGGTATCAGCAGCCTGCAGGACCGATACGGGAGTCCATGCCGAGGGACAGGTAGTCAGCTTCAGGACCGGCGCGGCGCTGGTGCCGCAGAAATTTGTCAGCGGCCTGAATTTTTACCTGCCTGACGATGTCGCAGTGTTAAAAGCCGGCATGGTCAGCGAGAAGTTTAATGTTATGAAAGATGCCGTGCGGCGGGAATACCGCTACCGGATATTAAACCGGAGGTCACGGTCACCGCTTCTCAGCGATTTTTACTTCCACGTCGGTGCCGATCTGGATATCGGCCTCATGAAGGAGGCCTGCAAAGTGCTGATAGGTGAACATGATTTTGCTTCATTTGTTACTTTGTGGGATAGGGAAGAGGGCACCGTACGGCATATTTATAAGACGGGGATTAAAAAGGAAGGCGATATAATAACCTTCCAGGTTATAGCGAACTCGTTCCTGACGCATCAGGTACGCAACATGGTGGGCACCCTTGTCAGAGTGGGAATGTCCAAACTGGGAGTTGAAAATTTTAAGGAGATTTTAGAATCGAAGAAATTGAGCCTGGCAGGGCCGACGGCGCCGGCGCACGGCCTGTGTCTGGTAAAGGTTACTTACGCAGATAATTCGGAGTTTAAATATGAAAACCTATGCACCTAAACTAAAGGAAATCGAAAGGAAATGGCACGTTATCGATGCCAACGGCCAGACCCTGGGCAGGATGTCGGTACAGGTTGCCAGATTGCTCATGGGAAAGCACAAGGCCATGTTTGCCAACAACATCGATACGGGTGATTTTGTGGTCGTTATCAATGCGGCCAAGGTGAGGGTCACCGGTAAGAAGCTAAGGGAGAAATCCTACTACAGGTACTCCGGGTATCCGGGAGGGATCAGTTCTATGACCCTGGGAGAGATGCTTGAAAAACACCCTACCCGCGCCGTGGAGCATGCTGTCAAAGGCATGCTGCCCAACAGCAGGCTGGGGAGGGCTATGTATAAGAAATTAAAGGTCTATGCCGGCGACGAACATCCGCACAAGGCCCAGGTTGCCAGTCCAAAAGTATCAGACAAAGGGAGCGTGGTTAAATGAATGCAGCCACTTATCACAGAGGCACCGGTAGAAGGAAATGCGCCATAGCGCAGGTGAAATTATCCACTGGATCAGGAGAGATCATGATCAACGGCAAGCCTTATCAGCAGGTCTTTCCGCTGGTGGATCACAGGCGCATGATCGAGCAGGCCTTTATCGTTACTGACACAGCCGGGAAATATAACGTCGAGGTAAAAGTAGTCGGCGGCGGTATCACCGGCCAGGCGGGTGCCATCAAGCATGGCATCGCCCGTGCGCTGGTGGATACTAATGAGAGCTTCAAAGCGCCTCTGCGCCAGCATGGCCTTCTAACGCGTGATCCCAGGATCAAGGAACGCAAAAAATACGGCCTCAAACGTGCGCGCAAAGCCCCGCAGTACACAAAACGTTAACGGTAGTACATGAAGAGAGTTCAAATCCCCCTCTTACAAGAGGGGGATTTTTATTGGGACTCTGCCAGGCGTTTTTTCAGCAGGTCGATTTCAGGAACGGGACTGGGATCGATGCCGTTCAAAATCGCCAGGTAGTAGCTGACCCAGTCTCCCAGCAGCACCAGGCTCATCACCTGAGTGAGATCACTGGCTCCTTCGCCATCCAACACCTGGTAAGCAATATTGCTCTGCGACAGCAGCTCGCCCGTAAACTTGTAGCGCAATTGTGTTCGCATGTTGATGGAAGGGCAGCGCAGGAAAACCACGGAGATTTTATCCCTGGCCCAGGTGGGGTAGCGGTATCCCAGTACTGCATTATGATTCAGTTCCGGTAAAATCTCGAAGAATGCCCAGGCCTTGCCGTTCTCGTTGATCTGTGTTTTCCAGCGGCGCGCCACATCGGAGAGGATGCCGGCGCCGTAAAGAACGACAACCTTGCCGTCGAGCGTGATAGCAATCTGCTTGGCCCTGTTTTTCTCCTGCGGCGCGTCCTCCTGCCAACTGCGGCACAGCTCCGCCAGAGAAGTGACCATGCTCTTAACCTCTTCCGATTTACTGCCTGTGAAGCCCAGGTTCTGCATAATTGCCATCAGGGGTAGCAAACTATACCCTAGGGCCGCCCTCGGTGGAGAAACGTGCTCTATGACGAAAACCGGCACGCCCTTGGTGCGGGCCAGCAGGGTTAACTGGCCCCCGGTGGAAATTGCCAGCTTTTTACACTTAGTGCCCAGGGCTGCAGTGAAGCCCGAGAGCGTTTCTTCCGTGTTCCCGGAGTAGCTGGAAGCGATAACCAGCGTCTTTTCGTTGACAAAGGCGGGCAGTCCGTAATCCCGGTGAACGTATACCATCGGCCTGCTCAGAGAGGCAGTCAGGGCCTTGAGCAGGTCGCCGCCTATGGCGGAACCGCCCATACCCAGGATAACGACCTTATCGACGTCGGAGTAATCCGGCGGCAGATTGAAATTAACGGCGCTGTTCCAAGCTTGCAGGCACTGTCCGGGCAGCCCCCCTATCTGCTTCCGCATTGCGGATTTATCGAGGGAAGTATATAAATCCTGATCGTCCAAGTTCACCACGGCTTACACCCCCAGTATTTTCTGTCCGTCCTGTATTAGCTTTTGCACTTCTTCGGAGCTGCTGCTTTCCGCATAGATCCGGATGAGCGGCTCCGTACCGGAGAAGCGTATCAACAACCAGGAGCCGTCCTCCAGTTTGTAGCGGAATCCGTCTGTTTTATTAAGCTTCACCACTTTCTGCTGGCCTATTTTATCTATCTCACCCAGGGACGCCATAGCCGCCCTGGTCTTCTGACTTGATTCCTCGGTGAGGTGTACATCCACCCTGTCATAGTAATGCGGCCCCACTTTTTTATACAGGTCGGCCAGGAGCTGGGATGGTGACTTTCCCGTGCGGGCGATGTAATCTAGCAGGTAAAGGCCAGCCAGCATGCCGTCGCGCTCGGGGATATGTCCACGAAAACCATAGCCGCCGCTTTCCTCGCCGCCCAGCAGGGCGTTCTCCGCTATCATGACCGGCGCTACATATTTGAAGCCCACCCGGGTCTCGAAGACGGGAACCTTATAGAGTTCGCCGATCTTATACAGCATATCTGTCGAGGTCAGGGTTTTTACAATGGCGCCGCGCTCCTTGCGCACGTCCAGGAAGTACATGGCGAGCAGGGCGAAGACTTCCTGTGTATTGCGGTACCTGCCGTTCTCATCCACCATACCAATGCGGTCAGCGTCGCCGTCGGTGGCGAATCCCACGGCCGCATTGTCCCTGATTACGTGCCTGGCCAGTTTGCCCAAGTTCTTGCCGATGGGCTCGGGCTGAATTCCAGGGAAGAGCGGGTTCCTGACCCGGTTGATCTCATGGATATCGATCTGACCACCTTCGAGCAGGCTTTTAAAATAGCCGATGCCGGCACCAAACATGGAATCCGCTACTATCTTCAACTTCCTCTGCCGCAGCGCTTCCAGGTCGATAAGCTTACCTAGATGTTTGGCGTACGCATGGTAAGGGTCATGAAAGGCGACCGACTTCTTCTTAATAGCGTTTGTGAGCTCGATCCGGTTGATTTTGCCGCTGGACAATACTTCGTTGGTATTTTTCTCTATAACGGAGATTACCTCGGTGGGGGCGCTGGAGCCGCTCTCAACCTTATACTTGAAGCCGTTGTAACTGGCGGGGTTATGGCTGGCGGTTATCATGATACCGCCGGCGGCCTTAAGGTTGGTCAGTGTGTAGCTGGTTACGGGAGTGGGCGCCGCCTTGGAGAGTAGGATGACCTTGATGCCGTTGCCGGCGATGACCTCGGCGGAAGCCGCGGCAAAATCCTCTGAAGCGAAACGCGTGTCGTATCCGATCACCAGCCCTTTGTCGCCGGTGCCGGCGCCCTTCAGATAATCGGCTACCCCCTGTGCGCAGGCGCGAACGTTACCAAACGTGAAATCCTCGGCAATAACGGCGCGCCAGCCATCGGTGCCGAATTTAATTCCGGCGGTCATACCTTACCCCCTATATCCCGGCTTCAGCCTTTAAGATCCTCGCCTTGTCCGTTTTCTCCCACGGGAATTTGATATCGGTGCGGCCGAAATGACCATATGAGGCGGTGGCACGGTAAATCGGCCTGCGCAGGTCGAAATACCTGATGATGGCCTCGGGCCGCATATCGAAGTGCTTGTGGATTAATTTAAGTATATTGGAATCGGAGATTTTCCCCGTACCGAAAGTCTCGATTGAAACGGAGAGCGGGTGCGCCACGCCGATGGAGTAAGCCACCTGCAGCTCCAGCCTCTCGGCCAGGCCGGCCGCCACGCAGTTCTTGGCTATATAGCGCGCCATGTAAGTGGCCGAACGGTCGACCTTGGTCGGGTCCTTGCCGGAGAATGCCCCGCCGCCGTGGCGGGCATAGCCGCCGTAAGTATCCACCAGCAACTTGCGGCCGGTGAACCCTGTATCGGATACCGGCCCGCCCACTACGAAGCGCCCGGCGCTGTTGACGTATATTTTAGTATTCTTATCCATTAACGAAGCCGGTATGACCGGTTTGATGACCTTCTGAATTATGGTGTGCCGTATGGTATCGTTATCCGGCTCTGGGTCATGATGGGCGCCGATCACGATGGCCTCGATCCTCTTGGGTTTACCATAGCTGTACTCCACCGTGACCTGCGATTTGCCGTCCGGCCTGAGCCAGGGTATTACATTCTTCTTGCGGGTCTCAGCCAGCTTCTGTGTCAATTTGTGAGCCAGTGCGATGGGCAGTGGCATTAGCTCCTCGGTCTCGTTGCAGGCGAAGCCGAACATCATGCCCTGGTCGCCCGCTCCCGTCAGGTCCAGCTCGTCCAGCTTCTTGCCTCGGGCCCTTACTTCCAGCGCCTTGCTGACGCCGGCGTTGATATCGGGCGACTGTTTCTTGATGGAGACGATGGTTGCCAGGCTCTGGTAATCGAACTGATACTCGGGCTTGGTATAGCCGATCTCCTTGACTATATTGCGGACCACGTCCGGTATCTCTACATACGTCTTGGTGGTAATTTCACCCAGCACGATCACCAACCCGATGGTAACCGCCACCTCGCAGGCAACCCTTGACATGGGGTCGCCCTTGATCATGGCATCGAGTATGCCGTCGGCGACCTGGTCGCACAGCTTATCGGGATGGCCTTCCGTAACCGATTCGGAAGTGAAGAAGTATTTGGGTAAACTCATGAAGGTGTTTTTCATCGAAGCTCCTTATTAAATTAAGTTCCCTCTTGCCAGCTGTTCAGGTATTTCTGCTGTTCGGGCGTAAGCCTGTCAATGGAAATATCCATCGACTTCAATTTAAGCCGGCCTACTTCGCTGTCTATGTCGTGAGGGACCGGGTAGACCTGAGGTTTAAGCTCTTTGCCGTTCTTTACCAGGTATTCCAGCCCCAGGGCCTGGTTGGCGAAGCTCATATCCATTACGCTGGCCGGGTGGCCTTCGGCTGCGGCTAGGTTTATCAGCCGGCCCTCCCCCAAAAGATAGATGCGCCTGCGGTCGGCCAGCAGGTATTCATCTACAAAGGCACGGATGCGCCGCTTGCTGGTAGATAGGCTTTCCAGGGCGGCGATGTTGATCTCCGCGTTAAAATGGCCGCTATTGGCCAGTATGGCGCCGTCCTTCATTCGGGACATGTGCACCTTATCAATAACATTATTGTCTCCGGTAACCGTGATAAATACCTCGCCTATTTTGGCTGCGTTAAGTAGGGGCATGACTTCGTAGCCGTCCATGGCCGCCTCCAGGGCGGAGATGGGGTCTACTTCGGTGACGATGACGTGTGAACCCATACCCTTGGCGCGCAGCGCCACGCCGCGCCCGCAATAGCCGTAGCCGCAAACCACGACCCTCTTGCCGGCCCAGAGTATGTTGGTGGCCCTGGTTATGCCGTCGATGGTGCTCTGGCCCGTCCCATAGCGGTTATCAAAGAAATGCTTGGTCTTGGCATCGTTGATGGCGATGATGGGATATTTCAATTTTTTAGCTTTGGCCATGTTTCGGAGCCGGTTGACCCCGGTGGTGGTTTCCTCCGTGCCGCCGATGATGTCCGTCAGCAATCGTGTCTTCTCCTTGTGGATGGTGCTCACCAGGTCGGCGCCGTCGTCGATGGTCAGGTTGGGCCTGTATCCTAGCGCCGAGATGATATGGCTATAATAGGTCTTATTGTCCTCCCCCTTTATGCAGAACATGGGGAAGCCGAATTTGAGTAGGGCTGCCGCCACATCGTCCTGGGTGCTCAGGGGGTTGGAGGCGCATAGCACCAGGTCGGCCCCTCCGGCCTGTAGGGCAAGGGCCAGGTTGGCGGTCTCGGTAGTGATATGCAGGCAACCCGCGATGCGCACGCCTTTGAAGGGCTTCTCCAATGCGAAGCGGGTCTGGATAAGCTTGAGAACGGGCATCTGGTGGCTGGCCCACTCTATGCGCAGCTTGCCCTCTGCGGCAAGCTTGATGTCTTTAATATCGTAATTCATAAGCCCGATATCCTCTCCAAAATCAATGGAATAATATTACCTGATGATTTATTTGTGTCAAGTATCAAATGGTTTGCGGGGGTCACCTTATCGACTTTTTCGAATTCTTTTTTTAAATCTGCATAGATCTCCCATCTTCCATCCGATACCGACCCCTTCCGCTGCCTATCCTCAAGCCACCCTTTTATGGTCTCATCGTCCGCCGTACACTCAATAATGAGGAAACCGGCGCCGGCACTACGTGCCAACTCCTGCGCAGCCAGCCTATCCGAGCGTTTCTTGAAGGAGGCGTCCAGCACGACCGACCGGCCTACGGCCAGCAACCCGCGGGCACGCCTAAACATTTCTTCGTAAGTTTTACGTGTGGATTCGGGGCTGTATAGCTCTTTGTCGAACTCGTCGTAATGCCGCTCGGTGGCCGGGACGCCCGCCAGCTCCTTCCTGATTATGTCGGAGGAGAGCACAGTATAGCTCAGCCCGCGCCCCACTTCCGTTGCAGTCGTGGTCTTGCCCGACCCGATCAGCCCGGTCACTACGATGACCACCGGCCTCTTATCGGCATACTTGCGTGCGAGATTGAAATAGAGCTTCGCCTCGGCCAGGGTGGAGTCCTTATCCTTGATATAGGGGTCGTCGTATTTAAAGCAGGCCACCTTGCCCCTTACGTAAGCGCGGTAGCATTTATAAAAGTCCAGCAGGCCGGCGATGCCTTTATCTCCGCTGGTTTTCAGATAGGCTTCCACGAAGGCGTTGGAGAGGTCAGCGCGGCCGTAGCGGTCGATATCCATGGCCAGGAAGGCGATCTCGGAGGCCACATCGCTGTAGCGGAACCTATCGTTGAACTCGATACAGTCGTAGATATAGATCTCGTCGCCGAAGCAGATGTGGGCGGCGTGCAGGTCTCCGTGGCAGTCCCTGATCCGGCCCTCAGAGACGCGCCGGCTAAATACCTGGCTGTTTTTCCTTATGAAACCGTTGGTGTAGTCCTTGATGACGCCGAATGTCCGCTCAGGTATGATAACGCCGATATATTTCTCGGTTTGCGAGAAATTCTCGTCGGTATTGGTCTGGATCATTGGCAGGCTTCCGTAGCTGCCTATCTCCGCATTGGTGGCGGCTTTGCTGTGGAAAGCTGACATCAATGTTGCTACTTGACTGAGCATCTGAGGCGTGACCCCGTCTTTTTTAAGGAGCACATCCATCATGCGGTCCTGTGGCAGTTGCTTCATCTTGACCGCATATTCTATGGTTTCCCCGCTGCCGCCGACCTTTATACCCTCACTGGAGTCCGTAATGGGAAGGACGTCCAGATAGGCCCCCAGGCAGAGGCGGCGGTTGAGCTCAAGCTCCTGCCGGCAGAAATGCAGCCTCTTTTCCAGAGTAGTATAGTCCAGATAACCCAGGTTAACCGGCTTTTTGGTCTTATATGTGTATTTGCCCGTCAGGAAGACGAAAGACATCTGCGTTTGTACCATTTCCACGCGGGCTGGGTGATCGGGATAAGCTTCAGGCTTGAGCAAAGCGTTCACGTAGGGAGGCAAAGCGGGAGACATGATGCGTTATTGTAGCAGGTTTGGCACCTTATGTCAGAAAATTGCTATGCGTGGTTTTTCTGTTCGGAATTGAGCTGATCCATCCAGTCGATCGATTTAAGCTGTTTTTCCAGCAGATACCTTATATTTTCACGCATCAGGTTCTTGATTTCACGGCTCAGATCGGCGGTCAGCTTCACTCTGCAGGCCGTTGCAAAGTCGCATTTGAGCCAGAGTCGCAGCACCTTGAGGGCGTTGACCGAGATGGTCCTGGCGCTCATGTCAGGGTAGCCGCATTCACGGCACAATGCGCCGCCCTGATGCGGGCTGAAATAGTTTACCCCGGGCTCAAGCTGCCGGCTGCAGTTGGCGCATTTATTAAGCTGCGGACGGTAGCCCATGTGGTTGAGCAGGCGCAGCTCGAAGTAGCGCAGCGCACGTTCCATATCGCTGGATGCGGCCATCTCCTTCAATGTATTGAGGAAGAGGTCGAACAGCTCCCGGTCCTCGATATTCTCCTCCGTGAAGGCGTCCACCAGCTCCGTTAGGTAGAAGCCGCCCGACATCAGCTCCAGGCTGTCTCTGATGGGGAGGAAGCTATCGATGGCCTGCGCCTGTGTGATAATATCCAGGTTGCGGCCGCGTGCCAGCATAAACTGGCTGTAGGTGAGGAGTTCGACGTTGCCGCCCAGCTTGCTCTTGGGACGCATAGCCCCCTTGGCGATGGCCCTTACCTTGCCGAAATCGGAGGTGAAAAGGGTGACCAGGCGGTCTGCTTCGCCGAACTTGTGCCTCTTGATGATGATGGCTTCAGTCTGATAGACCCGTGCGGTCATTTTTGGATTGTTACATCTCCTGCCGGCCCTCGAGGGCACGGCTGAGCGTTACATCATCGACGTATTCCAGGTCCCCGCCGAAGGGCAGGCCACGCGCCAGACGTGTGACCCGGATGCCGAGCGGAGTGATCAGGCGCTGTATATACATAGAGGTTGCCTCCCCCTCTACGTTAGGATTGGTAGCCAGTATGACTTCAGTCACGCTGTTACTGCCCAGCCGGTCCAGCAGCTCCCTGATACGCAGGTCCTCCGGCTTGATGCCGTCGCCGGGGGAGATTACGCCATGCAGCACATGGTAGAGGCCGCGGTATTTCCGGGTGTGCTCCAGCGGCATGATATCGATCGGTTCCTCCACAACGCAGATTTTCAGGTGGTCCCGTGTCTCATCCCCGCAGATGCCGCAGGGATCGGAGTCGGTGATATTGAGGCAGACCGAGCATAGCTTCAGATTTTCCTTGATGCCCAGTATGGCGTCGGCCAGGTCGCGTGATTTCTCGGGAGGGGCCTGTAAGAGATGATAGGCCAGGCGCTGGGCGGTCTTGGGCCCGACGCCGGGCAGCTTGTGGAGCTCTTCGATGAGCCTTGAGATAGGTTTGGCAGCAGGCAGGAAGTCGGAGTTCAAGAATGCCTCCTAAAACAGTCCCGGTATCTTAAGTCCGCCCGTCAGCTTGCTCATGCTCTGAGCCGCCATCTCCTGTGATTTCAGGATGGCCTCGTTGCAGGCCGCCAGAATGAGGTCCTGCAGGAAATCCACTTCTTCGTGGTTGACGACCTCAGGCGAGATGGTGATGGACTGGAACTGCTGGTGTCCGTTGATGACGATTTTGATGGCGCCCCCGCCCGCCGTGACCTCGATATTGGTCTGGTTCAGTTCTTCCTGGGCTTTGGCGAGCTTGGCTTGAAGCTCCTGGATCTGACGCAGGTTAAACTGGCTCATTTCTCCTCCGTTTCGGCCTTTTCTTCGATAATCCTGGCGCCCATGCTCAGGGCGGCCTCCACAAGGTGATTGCTGCTGGCCGGTTTAAGTTCGGGCCTTTGACCCTGGGGCATCATGGTGCAGGTTACAGTGTAGGTGTGGCCGAATACTTCTTTGAGCTTTTTTTCGAGCAGGTGGAGGTATTTGCGGTTATCTATATAGTTTTTATGAAATTCGTGGTAGAATCCCAGCTTGAGAATCTGGCCGTCGATCTCAACCGGCTCGCAGGCATGGCGCAGCCGTGCATCGAGGTTGCCCTGCGACCCTTCGCCTCGCATCGAGTTGATGAAGTCTTTCCAATGAGTGCGCAGGTATTCAAGGTCGTTGGGATCTTCCATCTTGAGCGGCTCTGATAGCTGGGGCTGCTCGGCCGGGTCGGACGTATAGTCGGGCGCCGGGGACTCGGCGATTTTGGACGGCTTGTTGACCAGGCTGGAAGGGCGGGCCTGCTCGATGGGCTTGACGGTCTTGGAGGGTGGAGGGGTGGGTCGCTGGTATTGCCAATCCCTGTTACCCTGAGGTTCACCGGCCGAGGCCTTCTCCTTGGTATGCTGCGAGAGGACGCTCTCAACCAGTGCCAGCTCTAAAGGTAAGGGAGAATAGCTGTCCATGCGCAGGTCTATACTGCTGAACAGCTTGACGGTATTCAATAAATAGTCCAGGCCGGCGCTGCCCGCCAGCTTCTGGATCTCGGCCAGGTCGTCCACTGTAGCGTCGATCATCTCGGCGGAGCCGGATTTAGCCAGCAGCAACTGGCGAAGGTAGTCCCCCAGCTCGCGATTGAACTGCCGCAGGTCCAGCCCCTCGGCGGCCACGGCGTTGATGACCTTGAGTCCGGACGATATGTCTTTGGCTATTATATAGCGGGCCAACTCGCCGATGCGCGAGTCCCCGCTGATACCCAGCATGGCCTGTGCCTGAGCCAGTTCGATATTATTCCCGTACTGGGTGATAAGTTGTTCCAGCAGGTTGGTAGCGTCCCGCAGGCTGCCGGTGGTGGCCCTGGCGATCAGCTTAAACGCCTCGGGGTCGATGCTGATGCCCTCTTTTCCACAGATATGGGTCAGGCGGGAGATGACGGCGCTGCTGGACAGGCGGTGGAAATCGAAGCGCTGGCAGCGCGAGGTTATGGTCGAAATGATTTTATGCGGGTCGGTGGTGGCCAGGATGAAAATGACATGCGGGGGCGGCTCTTCGAGGGTTTTGAGAAAGGCGTTGGCGCCCTCCCTGGTAATCATGTGTACCTCGTCAATTATGTACACCTTATAGCGCAAAATATTGGGGGAATAGTTTACCCGCTCCTTGAGGTCGTTCATATCATCAATGCCGCGGTTACTGGCTTCGTCGATCTCAATGATATCGAGTGCATTGCCCTTATTGACGGAGAGGCATGAGTCACATTTATTGCAGGGCTCGCCGTCGACTGGGCTCTGGCAGTTGACTGCCTTGGCCAGGATGCGGGCTGTGCTGGTCTTGCCGCTGCCGCGCGGGCCGCAGAACAGGTAGGCATGCGCGATCCTGCCGGTTTTGATGGCATTGAGGAGGGTCTGTATTACATGTTCCTGGCCGGCTACTTCGCTGAATGTTTGTGGACGCCATTTACGATAGAAGACTTGTGAAGTCATGGTTCACTAATTATACCCCAACCCCGCGGGCGGCAAAACCGAATTAGTGACGGGGTTAGCAACATCTGATAGCGACGGGTATGTACCTATAGGTTTTGCATGCAATGATTGTCTCGCTATGCTATAATCTTGCGTTAGAGTTTATTCAGGAGTCAGGCATTGGATAAGGAAAAGAAGCAGTCCATAATGAAAACCTATGCTATCAATGAGAAAGATACGGGCTCTGCCGATGTTCAGATAGCCGTGCTTACCGAAAGGGTAAACCAGCTTTCCGGTCATCTCAAGGTACATGCCCAGGATCAGCATACACGTCGGTCTCTTCTCAAGCTTATCGGGAGGCGCAGGCGGCTGTTGGCTTACTTGAGCAGAGAAGATATCAACCGCTACCGCACCCTCATCGGCAAGCTTGGATTACGCAAATAAATTAATAGAAGGTTGAATAATGCCCCAAGATTTTAAATGTCATATTGGGGACAGAGATCTTATCATCGCAACCGGCAAGCTTGCCCAGCAGGCTGACAGTTCAGTAACAGTACGTTACGGTGATACGGTTGTTCTTGTCACCGCATGCATCAGCGACGAAGCTAAGGAAAACAGCGACTTCGTCCGTCTCACAGTCGATTACGAGGAGCGCCATTACGCCGTCGGGAAAATACCCGGAAGCTTTATGCGGCGCGAAGGCCGCCCCGGCGAACAGGCCACCCTGGCCGCCCGGCTGTGCGACCGCTCCATACGGCCGCTCTTTCTCAAGAGCCTGCCCAACGATATACAGGTGGTCATCACCGTCCTTTCCACCGACCAGGAGAACGACCCGGACGTGCTGGGTGTCATCGGCGCTTCGGCAGCCCTGACCACTTCGTCCATACCGTTCTTCGGCCCCATCGGGGCCACCCGTGTGGGTTACCTGGACGGCAAGCTGGTCCTAAACCCGCTGCTGCCGCAGATGAACGAGAGCCTGCTCGACCTGGTAGTGGCCAGCAGCCGCGATAACATCGTTATGGTGGAAGCGGGCTGCAAAGAGATAGCGCCGGAAATCTACCTGGAAGCGGTCAAGCTGGCCCACGAGGAAAACCAGAAGATCATCAAGCTCCAGGAAGATCTCAGGGATGCCATCGGCAAGCTCAAGAGGGATGTCCCGGGATTCGAGATCAATGCTGAGCTATTCGCCGCCATTACCACCGACTTCGGCAAGAGGATAACCGGGGCGCTGGAACAAGTCACCCGTCCGGCGCGCCAGGCGATTATGGACGAAGTGAAGGCCGCAGCCAAGGAAAAATACAAGGAAACTTATCCGGAATTTGAGATAGGCAATATCATTGAAGAGATTGCCAAGAAGACCTGCCGCAGCAAGATTCTGCGCACGCAGAAGCACGCCGACAGCCGCGAGATCACCCAGATACGGCCTTTAAGCGCCGAGGTGGGCCTGCTGCCGCGCACACACGGCTCGGGGCTTTTCTCCCGCGGCCAGACGCAGGTTCTCACCATCGCCACCCTGGGCTCGCTGGGACAGGGCCAGACCGTGGACGACCTGGGGCTGGAAGACACCAAACGCTTCATGCACCACTACAACTTCCCGCCCTTCTCCAACGGTGAGGTCAAGAGAATGGGCTCTCCCGGCAGGAGGGAAATAGGCCATGGCGCCCTGGCGCATAAAGCGCTAGTGCCCGTTATTCCCAGCGAACAGGAATTTGCCTACGCAATCCGGCTGGTATCCGAAGTGCTCAGCTCCAACGGCAGCACTTCCATGGGAAGTGTATGCGCTTCAACTCTGGCGCTGATGGACGCTGGAGTGCCCATCAAGGCCCCGGTGGTCGGCATAGCTATGGGCCTGGTCACTGATAAGGAAAACCCTTCCAAATATGTGATACTGACAGATATCGAGGGGCTGGAAGATTACTACGGCGATATGGACTACAAGGTGGCAGGGACCGTCAACGGTATAACCGCCATTCAGCTCGATATCAAACTGCAGGGTGTCAGCCAGGAGATACTGGCCAAAGCCACCATGCAGGCCAGGGATGCCCACTGGACAATCCTGGATGTGTTGAAACGGGCCATCGCCGAAGTCCGCCCCAACCTGAGCAAATATGCGCCCAGGATGTATAAGATTACCATCGATCCTTCCAAGATCGGTGCCCTGATAGGGCCCGGCGGCAAGAATATCAAGGCCATTATCGAGGAGACCAAGACCACCATTGAGGTCTCGAATGATGGTACGGTGGTTATCGGGTCCCCCAGCGAGGAAGGAGCACAGGCAGCCATCCGAAGGGTTGAAGGCCTTACCCAGGATGTCGAGGTCGGCACCATTTACACCGGCAAGGTAACCAGGATCCAGAACTTCGGCGCCTTCGTAGAAGTGCTGCCGGGAAAAGAGGGCCTGGTGCATATAAGTGAGCTGGCGGACCACCATGTTGCCAAGGTGGAGGACGTAGTTAAAATAGGCGACGAGATCATGGTCAAGGTCACGGAGATAGACCGGCTCGGACGCATCAATCTGTCGCGCAAAGCGGTTTTCAACGACCAGAAGGCCACCGGTGAAGGACCGGAGCCTGTAGAAAGGCCGCACATGCCGCCCAGGCACCACCCACCCTCCAGAGGCGGCATGCCTTCCAGAGAACACAGGGACGAACCAAGGCGGAATCCGCACAGACCTTAATTCAAGCAATGGGCAGATAACCCGGAGAGGTTGTTAAACATGTCTCATATCAAGGTCGTAGTCAACGGAGCTTTAGGCAGGATGGGGCAGCAGGTGGTAAGCGCCGTAGTTGCGGATCCCGGCCTTCAGCTCACAGGCGCCTCCGATATCAAGGCGGACGGCGACTATATACGGGTGCCCGGGCAGACAAAAAAAATCCCGCTGCACAACAGCCTGACCACACTAATAGAGATGTACCACCCGGACGTGGTGGTGGACTTTACCGTTGCTGATGGGGCCATGAGCTCGGCCCGGCTGGCCTTAAAGAATGGCGCCAACCTGGTTATGGGGACTACAGGCCTGACAGAAGAGGACCTGGCTGAAATCGATAAAATTGCGCTGAAATACAACAAAGGCGCAGTCATAGCAGCCAATTTCGCAATCGGCGCCATAATATTAATGCACCTGGCTAAAATCGCCGCTAAATATCTTGGTAATGCGGAGATCATTGAGCTGCACCACGATAAAAAACTGGATGCACCGTCGGGCACGGCCCTGGCGACGGCGAGGGGTATGCTGAAGGCCCGAGGCAAGCCTTTTAAATTTCCTGGGACGGAGAGGGAGACTTTGAAAGGCACCCGCGGCGGCCAACTGGAGGGCATAGCCATCCACAGCGTAAGACTGCCGGGACTGGTGGCCAGCCAGGAAGTCATCTTCGGCGCGCTGGGCCAGACATTGAGCATCAGGCACGATACTATAAGCAGAGAGAGCTTTATGCCGGGCGTGATTCTTGCTGTAAAAGAGGTCGTCAAACGTCACGGCCTGGTTTATGGATTGGACACACTTCTAAATTTGGGAGACTGATATATGAACAACGCCAATAACGGTTATCATGTGGCAATCGTAGGCGCTACCGGGATGGTCGGCCAGGAGTTTATTAAGGTGCTCCTCCAGAGGAATTTCCCGGCGGCGTCGATCCAGTTATTTGCTTCCGACAGGTCGGCCGGAAGAAAGGTATTCGTGGGCCATCAGGAGAAGGTGGTCAAAGAGACTGCCAGCGACTCATTTGATAACGTAGATATCGCGCTGTTTTCGGCCGGCGCTGAGATAAGCAAGCATTTCGCCCCGGTTGCAGCCAAGGCCGGCGCTCTGGTCATAGACAACAGCGCTGCCTGGCGCATGGACCCGCGTGTCCCTCTGGTTGTACCCGAGGTCAACGTGGATGATATTAAGAAGCACAAGGGCATCATCGCCAATCCCAACTGCTCCACCATACAGATGGTGGTGGCGCTTTACCCCCTGCATAAGGTCAACCCCATCAAGCGCGTGACCGTGGCGACCTATCAGTCTGTATCGGGCACCGGCATAGCAGCCGTGGAGGAGCTAACCAAGCAGTCCAAGGTTGTGCTGGACGGGGGCAACGTCGTCCCGCACGTGTATTCACACCAGATAGCCTTCAACCTGCTTCCCGAGATAGACGTCTTCCTGGAGAACGGGTATACCAAGGAAGAATGGAAGATGGTGGAGGAAACGCGCAAAATCATGCACGCCGAGAATATGGCAATATCGGCAACATGCGTGCGCGTGCCAGTTTTTATCAGCCACAGCGAGGCGGTGCAGATCGAATTTACTGAATATATGTCGCCCGAAGAAGCGCGCAGCATTCTGAGCAAGTCGCCTGGCGTGAAGGTGCTGGACGATCCCAATGTCAGCCTCTATCCGCAACCCTGGCTGGCGGCCGGCACCGATGAAGTGTACGTGGGCAGGATACGGTCGGATGCTTCTTACCTGAACGGTCTGGTCATGTGGGTGGTCTCCGATAATATCCGCAAAGGGGCTGCACTGAACGCCGTACAGATAGCCGAGGAAGCCGTCAAGCGCGACTGGGTCAAGCAGTCCGTTAAATAGATTGAGGAGGACGAGATGAAGAAATTCGGACGTTTGCTTACAGCTATGGTCACTCCCTTCGACGCTAAGAGGAAAGTGGATTATGCTCAGGCCAGAAAGCTGGCCAAAGCACTGCTGGCCTCGGGCAGCGATGGCCTGGTGGTATCGGGTACAACCGGCGAAAGCCCCACGCTGACCACCGCCGAAAAGCTGCGCCTGTTCGCTGAGATCAAGTCCGCCGTCAGCAGCAAGGTAACTATCATCGCCGGTACCGGCAATTATAATACCGCCGAGAGCATTGAGCTGACCAGAGAGGCGGAGAAGACTGGCGTGGACGGCTGCCTGCTGACCGTCCCCTATTATAATAAGCCCAATCAGGAAGGACTTTACGAGCACTTCAAGGCCATCGCCAGTGCTACTAGGCTACCCTGCATAATTTACAACGTGCCCTCGCGCACTATAACCAACCTGTCCGCCGACACGGCCATAAGGCTCAGCAAGATCGATAACATCGTCGGGGTCAAGGAAGCCAGCGCCGACCTGTCGCAGGTAGCCCGCATCATCGAAGGCGTGGATAAGAACTTCATGGTTTACAGCGGCAACGACGCCGATACCTTCCCAATTCTGGGGTTGGGCGGCTACGGGGTGATAGGCGTGATCACGCACCTGGTGGGCAAGCAGTATAAGAAGATGATGGATGATTTCTTCGCCGGCCGCATAGAGGAGTCGGCAGCCATGCACCGCCACTTCATACCGCTGGTGAATACCATGTTTATGATCGGCAGTCCTATGCCCATCAAGTACGCGCTTAATTACCTGGGATTCAGGGTGGGCAAGCCGCGCCTGCCGCTGGTCGTGCCGGATGAGAAAACCAGGGCCGCCATCGAGCAGACACTGAAGAACTATAAGATCGATCTGCCAATAAAATAGCTTCGGATAGCTACTGCCAGTAGTAATGGCCTTTAAGTTTGCGGGCCCAATTGTCGATGACTTCGGCAATGAGGTTGTCAGTAGCCGTTCGTCATGCATAACAGTCTAGATAACGTTTTTAATAACTATGCTCTGTTCACGGCGCGGGCCGATGGAGATTATATGGAACGGGCAGCCGATCAGTTCTTCCAGGCGCTTTACGTATTTTCGGGCGTTAGCCGGCAGCTTTTTAGCCTCACGCAAATCGGTTGTTGAGGTTTTCCAGCCGGGCAGTTCCTCGTAAAGGGGAGTGCAGTGGTCGAGGGCCTCCACGTCCGCCGGAAAGCGGTCTACGGTTTTGTCGCCAACCTTATAAGCCACACATATTTTCACGGTTTCCATCTCATCCAGAACGTCCAGGCGGGTAAGTATCCCGCAGGTAAAACCATTCAACTCGGTCGTGTAACGGCCTACCACGGCGTCGAACCAGCCGCAGCGGCGCGCCCTGCCCGTGGTGGCGCCGTACTCGTGGGCATGCTGCCGTATATATTCACCCACCTCGTCTTTAAGCTCGGTAGGCATGGGGCCGCCGCCGACCCTGGTAGTATAGGCCTTAAAAATGCCCACTACGCGGTCGATCCTGCGCGGGTTGATGCCTGACCCTATGCAGGCCCCTGCCGCCAGCGGCGAGGACGATGTAACGAAAGGATAGGAGCCGAAATCGGGGTCCAGCATGGAACCCTGGGCCCCCTCCAACACTATATTACCGCCCTTGCCCACCAGGTCGCTTAACAGGGCCGTGGTGTCCTTTATATAGTGCGCCAGACGCTGGGCGTAGCCCCAATATTCATTGAAAACCGCCTCCAGGTCCAAAGGCGCCGTATTATATACCCTGGTTAATATGTCGTTCTTGGCTGCCAGGATGATTGCCAGCCTGGCTTTGAAAACAGCCGGGTCAAGCATGTCGCAGGCTCGAATGCCGCGCCTGGCCGTCTTATCTGCAAAAGCCGGGCCGATGCCTTTTTTGGTCGTGCCGATAGCGCCCTGGCCGCGCTTTTCCTCTTCCAGCCCGTCCAGCAGGATATGCCAGGGCATGATGATGTGCGCCCGGTCGCTGATGTGGAGGTTATCGATATCCACCCCCCTGGCTTTAAGATCGTCCAACTCCTGCAGCAGCACACCGGGATTGATTACCACGCCGTTGCCTATGATGCAGGCTGCGCGGGGATAGAAGATGCCCGAGGGTACGATATGCAGCTTAAACTCTCCTTTGGGATTTATGACTGTATGGCCGGCGTTATCGCCGCCGGAGAAACGTACGACTGCGTCGGCCTTCTCCGCCAGAAGATCTACGATTTTTCCTTTGCCTTCATCGCCCCACTGGGCGCCGATTACTGCTACAACTGACATTTTATTTTCCTCTAATGGACGTGCCTGTATTATTAACGAATCATTAAACTATCGGGTTTACAAGAAGATCAACCAATTATTCCCGGGACATGTAATCTTTGCCCCAGAAATAGAGAAGTGTGCCGCCGCCCACGATGAGCACGATCAGGCCGATGAGTATGTCGAGGAAGATAAGCAGGGAGGCATCCACGTTGGCCGGGTGGATGCCCGTGGAGGCCAGTGTGATGCCTGCTATGATCCAGGCTGCCACCAGGACAGCCAGGAAGGACAGGCTCAACTCGAAGGTTTTGTCACTCATTTCCGGGCCTGCGACGGTAATTAAAAACTCCTTTATTTTCTCGCTTGCCGCCAGACATAGACTAAACGCTGTCCAACGGTCACAAAAGAAAGGACTACTACGATGGCCAGGGCTATGAACACCTGGCTCAGGAGCAGTCCGAGCGCTAATATTATAACCCTCTCAACACGGGTAAACAAGCCCACCGTGCAGTCGATGTTCAACCCTTCGGCCCGGGCCCTTATATAGCTGGTTAAATAAGAGCCAATCAGGGCCAGGAAGATCAGCACCAGCTCCCAGGTTACGTTAAACGGCCAGACGGATACGCCTGTCACAAAGATCAGGCTCAGGAAAATAGCGCCCTCCGTAATACGGTCGGCCGTTGAATCCAGCAGCGCTCCAAACCTGGTAGTCTTCTCCATATACCTGGCCAGAGCGCCATCCAACAGGTCGAAAAGGCCGGCCAGCAAGAAAATTATGCCTCCGGCCAGCAGGCAACCGAAGCCGATGACTACGGCCGCAACCAAATTCAGTACTATACCGGTGAAGGTCATCATATCCGGCGTGAGCTTCAGCCTGCTGATCAAGGGTACCAGCGGATTGGTCAGCATACGTGCAGCCTGTCTGCGTAAGTCCTGGAAGTTAGACATACAGTTGTTCCTCAAACATCATTTAACTAGAAACTTATAGTACTCTTCGACCTGCCGGCTGACGTTCACCCAGCTATATTTTTCGGCCGTTACCAGGCCGTTCTCGGCCATTTTCTGACGTCTAGCCTTATCGTGTATCAAGGTGAGAAGGGCGTCGGCTATCGAGCGCCGGTCTCTCGCTGTAGCCAGCAACCCTTCCCGGCCGTCGGTCATAACGCTGGCATACCCCGCTATATCGGTCGCCACCACCGGTTTGCCGCTGGCCATAGCTTCCAGTAATACGATCCCGAAGCTTTCCCCACCATTAGCCGGGGCGCAGAATATGTCCGCAGTCCTGTAATATTGCGGCAATTCGTCGAAGGGGACAAACCGGGTGAACACAACCTGGTCGGGCAGCAGCCTTTTAGCCAGCAGCTCATACTGATAGCGCCGCTGGAGACCCGGCCCCACTATAATCAGGCGAAAGTCCCGGAAATCCTCTTTAACCAGCGAACAGGCATGTATCAGGTCGGCCACACCCTTGCGTTCCTCCAGTCTGCCTACGAAAAGTATGTTCAATTTACCATCACAGAACTCTTTGCGCACAGGCCCCTCGGGTTTATAGTTCTGAGTATCCACGCCATTGGGTATAATGCGGTACTCCGCCTGTAGGTACCGCTGAATATAAGTCAATGCCGGTTGGGAGACGGCGATCTTGCCATGCAGTTTCTTGCCAAGCTTGTGCATGATAGGTTGTCCAACCCAGTAACCGAAAGACCTGTCATGACAGGCGTGGAATGTGCCGACATTGACGGTCTGAGACTCGATGAGGCTGCTCAGGCATAGCATGGGTATAAAAGGCTCGTGCAGGTGGATGATGTCGAAGCTTTCCCTGTCCAGCACTCTTTTTACCTGGTAAGGAAGCCAGGGTGAAAGAGGGATGCGTGCCGTGGTGCCTCCGTAGGGGATGGGCAGGGGCCTGCCTACAGAGGTGACATCCTCATCGAAGTAGCGCGTGCCCTTCTTTCGCATGGGGGCAATGATCTTTACATCGTGTCCCAGCAGATGCAGGTGATGGGCTAAATATGAAGCGTGGTTGATAACGCCGCCGGGATGAGAATAATCATAAGGCGCGATCATCCCAATTTTCATCGGTTTGCCCTATCGAAGCGTTTTAGCTTAATTGTCGTCACTGGCGCAACGTCTTTTAGTCGGAATCAGGCAGGGTTATAGGGTGCTGTTGGTCCTGTCCGCTGATAAACTGCTCCACCCGTCTGCGCGCTTCATCGTCCGAATATTGGATGGGAGGCGATTTCATGAAATATGAGCTGGGGCCCACAATGGCGCCGGATAACCCGCGGTCCTTGGCTATTTTAAAGCAGCGGAGGGCATCGATAACTACGCCGGCCGAGTTGGGGCTGTCCCATACTTCCAACTTGCATTCTACGTTCAAAGGCACGTCACCGAAAGTCCGGCCCTCCATCCTGATGTGGCAGAATTTGCGGTCGAGCAGCCAGGGGACATAATCGCTGGGGCCGACATGAATATTGTCCGGGTTCATTTCGTAGTCGAGTTGCGAGGTGACTGCATTGGTTTTGGAGATCTTCTTGGACTCGAGGCGGTCGCGCTCGAGCATATTGTAGAAATCGGTATTACCGCCAAAGTTAAGCTGATAAGTGCGCTCCAGCTTTACGCCGCGGTCGCGGAACAGCCGGGTAAGCACCCTGTGAACTATGGTGGCGCCGACCTGCGACTTGATATCGTCGCCTAGAACCGGCAGCCCAGCCTCGTGGAAACGGGTGTGCCAGTATTGTTCCCTGCCGATGAAAACCGGTATGCAGTTGATAAGCCCTACTCCTGCGCTAAGCAATTGCTCGATATACCACTTGGTGGCGTGTTCGCTGCCCACTGGCAGATAGTTAATGGCCACATCAGCCTTGACCTCTTTAAGTATGCCTATGATGTTGGCGGTGGGTCCGGGCGCCTTCTCAATGATCTTACTGAGGTACTTGCCCAGGCCGTCATGCGTCATGCCGCGTACTACCTTCACTCCCGTGGTAGGGACATCGCAGAACTTGTAAGTATTGTTGGGCGGGGTATAAATGGCCTCCGCCAGGTCCTTGCCCACCTTGTTCTTGTCGATATCGATGGCGGCTACGAAATTGATATCGCTGATATGATAGCTACCCAGGTTGACATGCATCAAGCCGGGTACGAACTCATCTTCCTTTGCATTCCGGTAATAATGTACTCCCTGCACGAGGGAGGATGCGCAGTTCCCAACGCCAATAATTGCCACATTTATTTTTCCCATTTTGGTCAACTCCTTTACGATAAATGTGAAGCTTAGCTCGCCCGGTGACCTTCGTGGTTAAGCATCTGGTCGATGATCTTCCTCGGCCTAACCAGCCACATGGGGGTCCTGGACTCGTGCAGGATTTTATCCGCCACGCTCCCAAGCACCCACCTGGCGATTCCGCTTCTTCCGTGGGTGGACATGGCTATAAGGTCCACTTTTTCATGTTTTGCTATATCAACGATCCTTTCAGCAGGGTCGCCTGTAACGATTCTGGCTGTGACATCGACGCCCTTTTCAGAGAGCCTTTCGCAGACTTTGAGGAGATACTTGTTGCCGGCTTCGTGCATGGCTTTGACGAAGTCTACGAATTCGGGGCCCAGGATGCGGGATTCGATGGCATGGGGCTCAGGTATGACATGAAGCAAGACCATCGAGGCGCCCGTCTTGAGAGCAAGGGCTTCGGCGTCATGCAGGGCGGCTTCGCCTATAACCGACCCGTCAAGCGGCGTCATTATGCGCTTAAAAGTTACCGTCCTGTCCTTATCGAGCTCCCTGGCCTGCTTTCCATGTATTCCCAGCACCGGCGCCATTGAATTGGAGACCACTTTTTCAAATACGCTGCCCAGCCACCAGCGCATCAGCCCGCCATGGCCGTGAGTCGCCATGATAACCAGGTTTACATGATGTTTCCGCTCATAGTCCAGTATGTTGTCGGCCGGCCCACCGTAAACCACCTTGCCCTTTGCCTTAAGGTTGTTCGTCTTAGCCGTGACCTCGGCAAATCCGGCCAGCTCTTCTTCGCGATTACCATAAAGAAGCACCGCCTGGCAGATGATATTTTGTTTCTGGAAATGCTCTACGGTGTGATGAACATAGTCATCCAGCAACTGGTTGACCCTGCGGCGCTTGCTGCCCAGGCCGACGCTAAGGATGTCGACTTCGGAGCCAAAGCGGGATGCAATATCCCTGACATAGGGTAGAACGGTCTCCGACTCGCGTGAACCATCGAGCGGAACGAGTATTTTTTTAAACATGAGCGTTTAAAATCCGCTCTATTATAACAGATTATGATGCCGTTCTTGTATAATTCAAGATTTTTATGCTAATTTATAGCGTGCTCTATGACTTCCATTCTCATACTTTCCACAGTGACGGCGTACTATCTCCCATGGAATTGATCAGGAGAGCAGCCGTTAAAGGGTATTACGCCCTGGCCATAACGGACCACCTGGCTATCGGTTCGCTGGCACGTGTCATTCAAGAAGTCAGCCGCGACTGCGAGATGGCGAGATCTCACTGGAATATAATGGCGATGCCTGGCGTAGAATTGACGCACCTTCCGCATAAGGCCATCAATGAAGCAGCCAGGGAGGCCAAGGAGCTGGGGGCGTGGCTGGTAGTGGTGCACGGTGAATCACCTGTGGAGCCGGTGGAAGAAGGGACTAACCTGGCGGCTGTAAAATCGCCCTATGTGGATATCCTGGCGCATCCGGGGCATATTACGCCCCAGGTTGCAAAGCTGGCGGCCAAGAATGGAGTTTTTATCGAGATTACTGCAAGGAGAGGCCACTGCATTACTAATTCTCACGTGGCTGGAGTGGCCGGGGAAGCCGGGGCTTTAATGCTATTGAATTCCGATGCTCATGTGGAGGATGATCTGCTTACCGAACAACTGGCGAAGGATATCCTTCGTCAAGCAGATATAAGCAGCCGCAAGTTTAAGCAGATACTGGAAGTCAATCCCCTGAAATTGCTTCAGAGGATCAGGCGGTCGCCGTAGATACGATTGATAATAACCGGTTTTGTTAGCTCTTTCCTATCCTGTATACCTTGGTCCCGCAAATCGGGCACGAGCCTTTGGTGGCCGGTCTGCCGTTCTTCAAAGTCACTTTCACCGGGTTCCTGATCTCTACCTTCTTCCTGTCCTTGAAGCAGTAGGCCTGTGTCATTTGGCACCTCCTGAAGCTAATTTATAGCTCTTAAAGCTAATATAGCTAATACACATAGCTATGTCAAGCTTTTTTAAGGAAAGAGGCGGCAATTTTAGACCCTGAATACCTTTTCGGGGTGCCACAGGCCTGTTTCCGGCATGAATTTCATGATAGCTATGAACTTTCCGTCGGGGTCGTAGGCGCGGCAGAGTGGCCCGCCTAGCGGGTCTGCTGAGGCCGGGGCTATATCGGTGCCCTGATGGACTGCATGGGCTGTTTTTTCGTCCAGCGCCAGCTTTTGCCAGCCGAAAAGAGGGTAGTCCGCAGGATAAAGCAGTGATTGCAGCTTGCCGTTTTCCATGGCTGACTGAATTTCTTCAGGTGAATGCGAGTCTTGGATGGTGAATTGCCCGTAAGCTGTCCTGGTAAGGTCCTTTAGATAGGCCCCGCATCCCAGCCTCTCTCCCAGATCGTTGGCGAGCGACCTTATATAGGTCCCTTTGGAGCACAGGATGCTCAATTTCAAATAGGGAGGCTCGAATGCCAGCATCTCCAGCCGTTCGATCCGGACCTGTCGGGGCTGGAGCGATATCTTGATCCCCTCTCTAGCCAGCGAATAAGACTGCCTGCCTTTTATTTTGATAGCGCTGTACACAGGGGGCACCTGATCGATGATACCCTGAAAGGACTCCAGCGCCTTTTGCAGCGATGAAAGAGTGACACTTGATGCGTCTTTGCAGCTTATGACCCGGCCCTGTCCATCGAACGTATCCGTGCTTACTCCCAACTCGATATCGGCGACATATTGCTTGGTGAAGCCATGCAAGTATTCGGTAATCCTGGTAGCCTGTCCCAGGCAAATGGGAAGCACACCGGTAGCTGCGGGATCGAGGGTGCCGGCGTGGCCGACGCGCTTTTCGCCTGTAATGCGGCGGATCCTGGCCACAATGCTAAAAGAAGTGCAGTCGCCCGGCTTATTTACGTTTAGTATTCCGTTTACGCCCATTCGCCGTTTCCACTTTCTCCGCGGCAGCGACGTTCTCTATAAGGCTGACGAGCTTAACACCGCGCTCGATAGAATCATCGAACTCAAAAGTTAGTTCGGGGGTAACCCTAATATTCAGGCGATGGGCCAGCTCCCGGCGCAAAAAGCCTGATGCGGAGACAAAACCTTTGATGATCTCCTTCTGATCGAGGTTATCTCCCAGGGCACTTATGGATACCTTGGCGTTTTTCAGGTCCCTGGATACGGAGACCTCCGTTATGCTGATGAGCCTGTTCAGACGAGGATCATTGACATGTTTGCGCAGGAGGTCGCTAAGTTCTATTTGGATTAAATGATTTAGACGTTCTGTGCGCCTGGTCATGGCTTTCTCCAAAAATAAATTTTACCCCCTGGTACGGGGAAATCAAAGGTTGCTGAAGGATCAGTCTATTTGTTCCCGGCGGACAAACTGTAGTATGTCGCCGGCTTCGAAATCGTTAAAACTTTCGAGCTTCACGCCGCATTCCATCCCTGTGGTCACCTCCTTCACATCATCTTTAAAACGGCGCAGACCGCTCACCCGTGATTCGGCAATAACCTTGCCCCCACGTATGACCCTTACCTGCGAATCGCGCGTTGCTTTGCCTTCTTTTATCTGGGCGCCTGCTATCTGCCCCTTCTTGCCGGCCTCGAATACAGTTTTTATCTCGGCCTGGCCCACTACGACATCGGCAAATTCAGGCTCGAGCAGGCCTTTCAGCGCCTTCTCGACATCTTCGATAAGTTTATAGATGATGCTGTACTGGCGGATGCTGATGCTCTCCTGCTCGGCCAACCGGCTGGCGCCGGGCTCGGGCTTGCTGTTGAACCCGACTATCACAGCTTTGGATGCCATAGCCAGCAAAATATCGCTTTCCGTTATGCTTCCGCTGCCGGTATGTATAACCTTGACTCTGGTCTTATCACTGCTGAGACGTTCCAGAGAATCTTTGATGGGTTCGATGCTGCCGTGCACGTCGGTTTTAAGGATTATATTAAGGTCTTTTATCTCGCCGGCGCTGGCCTGTGCCGCCACTGCGGTGAGGCTTATGCCCCTGGTAGATGAAGCACCGATCCCCGAATCGCGGTTTTTCTCAACCAGTACTTTGGCTTCTTTCTCACCGGCCACCACCTGGAATATCTCACCAGCATCCGGCACCGAGTTCATACCCAGTATCTCAGCGGGCGTTGCCGGTTCCGCTTTGCGGATATTTTTACCGGCATCATTGAACATAGCCTTTATTTTGCCGGCTACCGTGCCGATAACTATATTGTCGCCAGGTTTCAAAACGCCCTTTTGTACGAGAACGGTGGCAATCGGGCCGCGGTTCTTATCAAGCTTGGCTTCGATTACGACCCCTTCCGCCGGGCAATCCCATTCGGCTTTGAGCTCCAACATATCTGCCACCAGCAGGAGGTTTTCCAGAAGGTCGTCGATACCCAGCTTTTTCTTGGCCGAAACGGGTACGCAAATTATATCGCCGCCCCATTCCTCGATTAAGACGCCCAGATCGGCTAGCTGTTGCTTGATCCTGTCTGGGTTGGCGTCTTGTTTATCTATTTTATTCAGCGCTACAACGATGCTTACGCCGGCTGCGCGGGCATGGTCAAGAGCTTCAATCGTCTGGGGCATAACGCCATCATCAGCAGCGACCACTAGAACTGCAATATCCGTAGCCCTGGCGCCGCGCGCCCTCATGGCGGTGAACGCTTCGTGGCCCGGCGTGTCCAGGAAGGTGATTTTACGACCCTTCATCTCGATCTGGTAGGCGCCGATATGCTGCGTGATGGCGCCGGCCTCGCCTCCTGCAACGTTGGTTTGCCTGATGGCATCCAGCAGGCTGGTTTTGCCATGGTCGACATGGCCCATGATCGTAATGACGGGCGGACGCGAATGTAATTTAGCTCCCTTGGCAGCGATGGTCGTTTTGCCGTGTACGGGAATATGCAATCTTTTGGCCGTAAAACCGAAGTCCGTAACCAGTTTAGCGGCCGCCTCATAATCGAGCGATTGGTTGATATTGGCCATGATACCGTTGCGCATGAGCTGCTTGATGATCTCAATGCCGCTGACGCCCATCTGGTCGGCGAGCTGTTTGACGGTGATTATGGGAGGAAGGCCAATCTGCGGAGCGCCCTGTTTGGCATTTTCGGCCTGGCTTCCAGCCTGGTCCTGCTTGTTTTTCATTTAATTAATCTTCCTTCTCCGCAAAGCTTCTGCCGTATTCAAGCAGCGCACGCCGGTTTTCCGCCGATAATTTAGTTCGCAGTCCATACTCAATGCGGTTACCTTTTATGCCGGTCTCCCAGCACGTCCTGCGGGAGCAAATATATACGCCCCTGCCCGGCTTTTTGCCCCTGAGGTCTACTTCCACAATATCAGTGGAGCAAACGAGGCGGAGCAGCTCCCTTTTGCCGCGCGTTTGGCGGCACGCTATACAGGTGCGCTGAGGAATGTGTTTTGGCCGAGCCGCCTGCACAATGTTATCAAACTTCGGCGTCTTCGTCTTCATAATATACGGTCTTCTTCTGCTTGGCCTTCTTGGCCTTAACGCCTGCGTCTTTACCCTCGGTGTCTTTCTTGGTGCTCTCTTTCTTCTTGGCCTTGCCTTCCCTGCCCGCCATGATCTCCTCGGCGAAGCGAATCTTGGAGGGCTTCGCAGGACCCATCTCAACCGGCATTAATATCTCGATTTCCTGGCCTTGCACCTGGTCTTCCGCTCCCGCAGCTGCCAGAACTGCCTCAGGCTCTTCCGATTCCAATCCGGCGGCCTCTTCCGGTTCCTCGGCGGTTACTTCCGCGCCTGCTTCCTCTTCGCCGGCGGCCGAAACTTCTTCTTCAGCACGCTCGGTTTTTTGCAGCGCTTTTTCGGCTTCGAGCTCGGACGCGCTCTTGATATCGATTCGCCACCCGGTGAGCTTGGCTGCCAGCCGAACGTTTTGCCCTTCTTTTCCGATGGCCAGGGAAAGATGTTTATCCGGCACCTTGACCAGGGCCGTGGTCTCAGGTTCATTCAAGGCAACGCTAAGCACCTGCGCCGGACTAAGGGCATTGGCTATAAACACTTTGGGATCGTCGGACCACTGCACGACATCTATTTTCTCTCCGCTCAACTCATTGACTATGTTCTGGATGCGGATGCCGCGCAGTCCCACGCAGCAGCCTACGGGATCGATATTGCTCTGACGGGTGGTTACGGCCACCTTGCTGCGATATCCGGCCTCCCTGGCAACGGCCTTGATCTCTACCGTGCCGCTAGATATCTCGGGGATTTCCAGTATAAGCAGGTCTCGCAACAGGTTACGATGCGCCCTAGAGGCAATGACCTGCGGTCCCCTGGTTGTCCTAGCTACCTCAACTATATATAGCTTTAAACGCTGTCCCTGCCTATAGCGTTCTGTGGGCACCTTCTCATTTTGAGGGATGATGGCCTCGGTCTTACCTATGTCCACCACGACGTGCTCGGGCGTCACGCGCTGGACCGTCCCTGTGATGATCTCACCTTCTTTGCCGACGAATTCCTCGTAGATAGCGCCGCGCTCGGCATCGTGAAGCTTCTGAAGTATGACCTGTTTGGCGATCTGTGCCGGTATGCGTCCGGCATTGGGAGGTGGAATATCGACAACAACCGTATCTCCAGCCTTGAGGGTTTTATCTTTTTTCTTGGCTTCTTTCAGAGAGATCTCGCGGTATTCATCCTCCGGTGTCTCGGCCACAACCTTTTTAAGTGTGAGCTTGACCTCACCCGTGATCGGGTGAATCTTGACGGCGATATCCTCTCCGTGAGTGTACGCTTCTTTCCTGTAAGCTGAAACCATAGCTGATTCCAGCGCAGTCAGCACTATTTCCTTGGGCAGATTCTTTTCTGCCGCAAGTTGCATGAGGGCATTCATAAACTCAGTCTTTGCCATCTAAGTCAATTTCCCTCATATTCATTTTTTTCAATAAAAAAGTGGGTACTAGGACCCACTTTTTGACGAGTATTGAATTCAATAAAATGATATCACATCTTAATTGAAAGTGCAAGAAGGGGCTTAGAAGTGGAATGATGCTAGGGCTTGATTTATCTGCGCTTGGTGTTGTCGGAGCGCCTGGCCAACCGGGAGTTTAGTTTCGCCAGCGACTTCTCCAGGGAGCGGTGCTTGATGGCGTCCAGTATGACATTGCTATGCCAGTCAAAGGTGATATCCGGCGAAGCCAGCAGGGATTCGTGGATACCGTGGCGCTCGATTATATCGAATATGTGTTCTATCTGCTGGTTATTGAGCTTGCGGTAAAACCGATGCGCCCAGTAATCGATGGCCAGCTCACGCCTTAGGGCATTGTGCCACTTCTTTTGGTAGACAGACAGTTTCCTTGCCGAAAAATTGCCATTTTTGATCGTATCGCATATGGCTTCGGCTGCTATCCCGGCGCACAGAAGCCCAAAATAGATTCCCCCTCCCGTTGTAGGCTTGACCTGCCCGGCCGCATCACCAACGACTATCATACGGTCGGCATATGTCTTAGCCAACGGTTTTAGGGGCACGGTGCCGTAGTTTATATCGCCGCTAACAGCTTCTATTTTGCCCTGCTTCTTCAGCCGTTCAAGCAGGACCGTTATGTATCGGCCGGGGTTATCTCTGCACAGCAGGCCGGCCTTAGCTCTTGATGTGCCTGCGGGCGCCAGCCAGGCGAAGAAGCCCGGGGCGATATCTGTCCCTGAATAGACCTCGACTTCCTCAATGCCCTTGCCGATGACTTCAACCTGTGCACCCTGTGCGTAATCATTTATCTGGCCGAGGCCCAGGGACTTTGTAAAAGAGGTCCCAAAACCGCTGGCAATAACGGCCAGCCGGGATTCGAAGCTGACTGGTCCGCTGTGGTCGGCCGCTTGCACGTGGACGGATTTAGCGTCTTTACGGATGCTGGATACAAATGTGGAGAAGTGAAATTCGGCGCTGTTTTCCTGTGCCTGTTTAGCTATTTGACGATCCAGTGCCAGCCTGTCGAGTATATAGGCCTGAGTCGTTTCTCGTTCAACCCGGATATATTTACCCGAAGGGGAAAATATTTTGGCCGAGCGAGCCTGCCATTGGATGATGCTTTTATCCGGGGAAAGCAGTTCGAAGCAATCCCTGCTAATGATGCCGGTACAGCTCGACTTATGCCCTGCCTGGGCGTTCTTCTCGAGTACGCAGACGCGCAATCCCTGACAGGCCAACTTGCTGGCAATATAGCTGCCTGCAATGCCCGCTCCAATAATAATTACATCATACATATTTAAGTCTTAGGAAGGCCTGACCGCCGGGCAGTCCTGAGTGAAAGGCTACACAGTCCGCAGGCCGCCGAATCTCCTGTGCCGCTTGCTGTAAGCGACCAACGCCTTCTCCAGTTCTTCCCTGCCGAAATCAGGCCAGAGAACCGGGGTAAAATAAAGCTCGGCATAGGCCGACTGCCAGATCAGGAAGTTGCTCAACCGCATCTCATCGCCAGTGCGGATAAACAGGTCGGGATCGGGTATACCCGATGTGTAAAGGTATTTTGAGAAGAGGTCCTCATCGATTTTATCGGCGTCTATTTTCTTGCGGACTATATTCTGAACTGCGTCAACGATCTCACTGCGGCCGCCATAATTAAAAGCAATGCAGACCGTCAGGCCAGTATTGCCTTTGGTCAGATTGATAGCCTGCCTGGCTTTTTTCTGGATGCCCGGTGAAAGCCTGTCCATTCTGCCAAGGTGCTTGATGCGGATGTTTTTGGCATGAGCGATTTTGATGGCTTCATCCAGGTGCTCGGAAAGTAACTTGATGATTCCATCGACCTCGGCCTTGGGCCGGTTCCAGTTCTCGGTAGAGAACGCGTAGAGCGTCAAATAGGGGATACCGTACCTGGAAAAAAATTCTACGAAATCGCGAGCGTGCAGCGCCCCCTGTTCATGGCCGAATATGCGCGGCTTGTTGCGTTTTTTTGCCCAGCGGCCGTTCCCGTCCATAATGATGGCGACATGCCTCGGTAGCTTTATTTTCTTTATGTCAGTCATTAGTTCCCGAGTTTTTTCTGTTTTTCATGTTTATCGGCGTCATTTAACTTGATATCGTTCTTCAGGTATTTTATAGCCGGTTGCAATAGGGCTATAGTATTTGGTTCGAGGTCCGTGTTCAGGCATACGTGAGACCCCACTATCGAGTTGGGGCCAACGCGTCTGCCCGGGAGTATCCCCGAGTTAATACCTGTTTTGCAGTTATCTCCGATGATGGCGCCGAAGTGGTCCCTGCCCGTTCCCACGGGCTTTTCATTGTGCCGGACCACGATCTCATTTTCATCAAAGCGGAAGTTGGCGGTTATGCTGCCTGCGCCGAAAGAACAATTATTGCCGATAATCGAGTCGCCGATGTAGCTGGAGTGGAACCAGCAACCGTCGCCGATATAGGAACCTTTTATCTCGGTGGAAAAACCGACCACGCAGTCAGCCCCGATGTGAGTATTATCCCGGACGAGGGCGTTGTTGCCGATCACCGTATTAGGCCCAATATAGACAGGCCCCCTCACCACGGCATTCTCTAAAATGCGCACGTTTTCACTTATAATCACCTTGCCTGCAACGACGGCTTGATCGGATATAGATGCAGAAGGAGCGATTTGGGGTTCACCGGCGCTGAGGAAATCGTTAACGATATCAAAGATGTGCCAGGGGTACTTGATGGGAGCCCAGAACCCGTCATAGGGGGCGACCCCGATCTTATGCCCGTCCTTTACCATATCATCCATGGCGCATTCATAAACATCGTCCCTTTTAGTCTTAACTTTTCCTATATATTCAAACAACCTGCCGGTGTCGGTATGAAGGTGAAGCAGGATGTTCACAAGGTTGGAGGGTTCGGTGCCGGGTTCGGGTTTTTCTACAATGCGTGTTAGCTCACCCTGCCCGTTGACGGCCAAGTATCCGCCGGGAAAGTATTGCTTCACTTCATAGCCCAGCATATAGGATGAGGACTTTCCCTCTTTAAAGGCGTCGAGTAAAACGCTATAGGCAGAGGCATGGAATACGTCATTGGGGTTAACTATCAATATTTCCCTGTTTAGTACGGGTTGCGCGCATTTCAGCGCATCTGCAATCCCCAACGGCCTGGTTTGCAGGGCAAATTCGAATCTGGCGCCACTGACCGCGGACACAATTTGTTTGATCTGCTCGATGTTGCCCGGATTTCCAATGATGATGAAATCGTTGAGGCCGGCATCACGCGCCATCAATACCTGGTGCTCGAGCAAAGTCCTGCCCAGAAAATCCAGCAGGAACTTGTCTTCGGTTATAGGGAACATCCTCTTGCCCACTCCGCCGCACAGGAAGACTACTTTCATTTTCCCACCTCTTTTAAGGCCTCTTTTATGATTGCAACGCCGTTGGTTATAAGTTCACGGGTGCGGGCTGCCTGCCTGGATTCTGCCAGAACTCGGATGGCCGGCTCGGTGCCGCTGGCCCTTATCAGCATCCAGGAGTCGCCGAATTCAAATCTCAGTCCGTCGAGGTCATTCATGCCGGCGGCATGCAGGCCTGTTGAAAGCTGTTTGACGGCTTCCATGGTTACAGCTTTTAACTCGTTGGGACATTCGACCTTGTCCTTATCGTAATGCAAAGGGGGCAGCGTCTTGAAGAACTGGCGTATCTCGGAGACATGTTTAATGGAGCTTAAGAGAGTTATGGCCGCGAAGATGCTCTCTGGATAGTAGCCCGCTTCGGGCAGGATGTAAACACCCACCGATTCAACCCCCAGCGCCGCATTGTTATCACGGGCAAGATGGGCAGCATAAACGTCGCCAACCTTTCCCCTGATGACCGTGCCGCCCAGGTCCTGTACGGCAAGGTCTAACAACATGCCGGTTTCAACCGTAGTGGCGACCAGCTTTTTCCCGGATGAGCGGATGGCATGCCGCGAAATAAAAGCAATCATTTCATTAAACCCCAGAAAGCCCTGTTGATCGCAAAAAACCACGCGGTCGGCGTCACCGTCAAAACAGATGGCCAGGTCCGCGTTTTTCTGCCGCAGGAACTTAATGGTGCCCTGCAGCGTATCTTCCTTGGGTTCCGAGCTGCGGCCGGGGAAACGGCCGTCGGGGAAATCGTTGACCGGTATGATTTTGAACCCGAGCTTCTCAAATATCTCGCTGGCGATGCCGGAGGCGGCGCCGTTGCCGGGGTCGATCATTAACTTGAGGGCTAAATTAAAATCCCAACCGCTTATAAGCGTCTTTAAATATTCGAAGTACCTATCCTTCATGCGGGGAACCGCTTCAACTGCTCCCGTCAGGCCTGTTCTGAAGCTGCCGCCGTAGTATATTTTTTCAATTTCCTCTTCCTGGATCCGGTTGTAACCGATGGAATCGCGGTTGAAAAGCTTGATGCCGTTGAACTCCGGCGGATTATGAGAGGCGGTGATCATAACGCCGGCGTCGAAGCCGATTTCACGTGTCAACAGAGCCAGAGCAGGCGTCGGCGCTATTCCCAGGTGTGCCACATTTATACCGCACTCAGTTAGCCCTTCTGTAACGGCGTTCTTAATAAGTTCCCGGCTTAACCGGGAGTCGGTAGCCACACATACCGCCGAGCCCTGCGGCAATGCGGTGCCGAGTGCCCTTGCCACATTTTTACACAGTTCGGGAGTGAGGTCCTGGTTTACGACACCCCGCACCCCGCTCGTGCCAAAAAGAGGTTTGTTCATCTACTTAAAAACATGCCCATACTAATTACGGTAAGTGATAGTAATGCGTCGGCAGCTTAATTGTCAATTTGAGTTGGAGGCGGCTCACCGTAAAAAATTTATTAAAGGGCTAAGCAATATTTGGAGGAGTTTTTCCCCGTATGATTAACTCGAAAACAGGTTTAAGTGCACGTGCCTATATTTACATAAAATCCATTGACAGTGCTAAAAATATCTGTTAACATCAACTTTTGGTAAGTGAGCGAGGGGAGCGGAAAATAGTTAGATAAAGGAAAAAAGTGTTCGCAACAATTGAAACCACGCTGATCTACACCCTGCTTCTCGGCTCTCTATACCTGTTGGTTTCTCTGGGTTTCTCCCTAATATGCGGTGTCCTCAGGATCTTCCATCTTGGCTATGCATATATATTTGTAGCAACTATTTACCTGACTTGGATGTTTTTCCACACGTTTGCATTGCCGCTATGGCTGTCCATTTTGTTGATGGTGGTGCTGCAGGCTGCCATAGCCAT
>JBEKVW010000004.1:0-48761 GCA_049513695.1 Dehalococcoidia bacterium
GCAAGACAGGCTGGCGGTCAGAAAGAAAGCAACAAGGAACCTGAAGAGCCGCCTTGGCTCCAAGCCTTACGAATACAGGTTCATCAAGAAGAACGGTGAGATCATTTGGGTCATGGAAAGGGTCTCCCCGATCGATTACATGGGGCAGAAAGCAACGCTGGGGAGCTTCGTGGACATCACTAACCGCAAGAAGACAGAAGAAGCGCTTGTACGTTCCGAGGAAAGATACCGCACCATACTTGAGGAGATGCAGGATTCTTATTATGAAGTTAACCTAGCAGGAAACTTCACCTTCGTTAGTGATTCTTTTTGCGGCAACCTGGGATATGCCAGGGAAGAATTGGTAGGAACTAATTATCGTCTGATCACTACCGATAAGGAAATTAAACCTGTATTTCGGGCATTTAATCAAGTATATAGAACGGGTGAACTCAATAAAGGTTTTGTTAGCGAGGTAATCCGGAAGGACGGCAGCGTAAAATATTATGAGTCGTCTATTGCCCTTCAAAAAAACGAGCTGGGAGAGATAATTGGTTTCCACTGCGTTGGCCGCGATATCACCGGGCGTAAGCGGATGGAACAGGATCTACTATTTGAAAAACAATTCTCTGATGCAGTCATAGATAGCCTGCCCGGTCTCTTCTATATCCTCGACGAAAAAGGGGATATTATCCGCTGGAATATAAATTTTGAAAGAATATTGGGATACTCAGTTGAGGAATTGCCCAGCGTGAACGCCCTTGCAGTTATAGCCGAAGAAGATAGAGAGCTTGTTGCTGGGAAAATACTGGAGACATTTTCCAATGGCAATGCCAATGTGGAAGTAGATATGCTTGCCAAGAGTGGACAGAAAATCCCTTACTACCTGACGGGTGTGCGCACGATAATCGGAGATAAGATATACCTCTTGGGGGAAGGCATTGACATCACCGAACGCAAGAAGGCCGAGGGGGCACTGCATGACATCGAGGAGCGCTACCGCGCCCTCTTCGACCGCTCGCTCGACCTAGTCTATGTCCGAGACTTAAAAGGTAATTTTGAAGATGCCAACCCGGCAGCCCTGAACCTTCTCGGCTACCAGAGGGAAGATATCCCCACCCTGAATTTTGTGTCATTGTTGGATCCTACCCAGTTCCCCAAGACGATTCAAATACTGAAGGAACTGACTGAAACCGGCTTTCAAAAGGAACCAAGCGAGTTCAAACTGAAGCGCAAGGATGGTGCGTATTTATACGTTGAAACACAGGAATCGATTATCTACCGCTATGGGAAACCCCATTCTGTGCAAGGTATCGGACGCGATATCACCGAGCGCAAGCAGAAGGATGAGGCGCTGAAAGCTAGTGAGGCACAGTACCGTTTGCTAGCAGACCACATGAGAGACCAAGTATGGCTTATGGACTTAAACTTAAAACCGATATACATCAGCCCATCTGTGGAGAAGTTACGGGGATACACATTTGAGGAGCTCGCACAACTTCCGCCGGATAGGCAACTCACGGCAACATCTTTCCAGTCGGCGATGGAGTTTTTCTCCACTGAGATGCCCAAGGCGCAGGCAGATCCAACATATTTCGCGCATCCACTGGAACTAGAATGGTACTGTAAAGACGGCTCGACTTTATGGGTGGAAAGCACGTTTAGTCAAATCCGGGACGAAAACGGTAAGCCGATGTCCCTCTTGGGCGTAGGTAGGGACATCACCGAGCGCAAGCGCGCCGAGGATGAGGTGAACCGTCAGCAAGCATTTCTCAGGCAGGTTATAGACAGCAATCCCAACTTAATTTTTGTCAAAGACAGGGATAGCAAGTATCTCCTTGCCAATTACGCAATAGCGAATGCCTACGGCACTACCCCTGCATACATGCAAGGAAAAACTGATTTGGAACTTGGAGTTCCAGCGGAAGAATTTGCCAAGTACCGGCAGGACGATATCGAAGTGTTGCAGTCGGGTAAAGAAAAGATTATCCCGGATGAGATCTTTAGCTGGCAATCAGGTGAGGTACACTATTACCATACAACAAAGCGGCCGTTATTGGATGAGAAAGGTGAGTTCAAAAGCTTACTCGCGGTGAGTGTTGACATCACTAATCGCAAGAAGACTGAGGAAGCGCTTGCCCGGTCGGAGGAGAGATACCGCAACGTCCTGGAGCAGATGCAGGATTCTTATTTCGAGGTTGACCTGACCGGCAACTTCACCTTCGTTAACGATGCAACCTGCCACCACCTGGGGTATCCCCGGGAAGAACTACTGGGGAAAAACTTTCGCATTATCATGAGTGAAGAGCAGGCTCTATCGGTATTTGAGGCATATAACACGGTCTATCAAACAGGTGTACCCAAAAACGGATTCGCATTTCAAGTGAGGCGCAAAGACGGCACTGAAGGATATGCAGAAACCTCGATTTCCCTTTTGAATAGCAAGCAGGGCAGGCCTATCGGATTCCGCAGCGTGGGGCGCGACATCACCGAGCGCAAGCAAATGCAGCTGAAACTTGAAGAAATGTCGACGCACGACTATCTGACCGGGTTACCAAACAGGGTTTTGCTGCTCGACCGTTTCAACATAGCGGCAGCGCTGGCTCACCGCAACAAAGCCAGGCTTGCCGTCATGTCGTTGGATCTGGACAACTTCAAATCAATCAATGATACGCTCGGCCACGACGCGGGCGACCAGGTGCTTAAGGCTGTCAGCAAGCGGTTTACGGGAATAATACGTGCCAGCGACACGGTAGCCCGCGTCGGCGGAGATGAGTTTATACTGGTAATGCTGGAGACCAAACACATGGAAGATGCCGCTACTATAGCCCAAAAGATCCTGGATTCCTTTGCAGAGCCGCTGTTTATCGACGGTCATCAGCTACATTTGTCCACCAGCATTGGTATGGCCGTCTATCCCGAAGACGCAGAGGACATGGAAACCTTGATCAAGAAATCGGATGCCGCAATGTATCACTGCAAGGGTCACGGCGGCAACCAGTTCAAGTTCTACGGCGATGGATGTCCTCATTAGCGGAGCTGACTGAACCACTCCATCATGATGTCCGAGTTTAGTAATGGTGGCAGTGATAAATCGGTATTAGCAAAACGGGCACCTGTTCAGAGCTGAAGCCACACTGGCCCTGAAGCAAATCTCCCTGTACACCTCACACTTAATTGAATGCCAACGCAGTTGACTGTGATGAGGGAGGCCTCAATCATGGCATTTATTGTAATAAATTATGATTGTCCCAACCATAAACACGGATTGGTTCACGCCTTATGAATCTGATAGTAGACCGCAGTCTCCCAGACCGATGTCTCTATGTATGAACAGATTACGGACACTCATTCGATTTTGTGAAAGGCTATACTATTTTCCCTGGTATTTGAAAATCTGCCTACAGATTTTCTAATAGCTATCTTATTTTTGCTGAAAATTAATTCCCAGTTTCGGTTTTTGTTCTGCTTGCCAAATGGCCGCAAAGAGGTAAAATGTCAGCATATGGCTAGGCGGGCCCGTGAGGATGGTAATAATGAACGATGAATTGAAGTTAACCAGCTCCCAAATAAGCCCTTGGTCACTAGTTCAAATCTAGTCGCTGCCACCACTTCAATCCTTAACCTATGATTGAGGGTGGGAGGTATTATGGGATATTACTATAGTCAGCCTAAAAGGCCTCGCTCCGTTCCTTGGGTTCTGATTACACTATGTATTATAGTCAGTATTATCGTATTATACTTTGGCTTCTGTCAGCTTGCCCCATTGATTTCTCATGACCTGCCGTTTATGACTGTAATGGATTATGATGACGACCTCTTTGGATATCGAGCGGGCGACCTGTTATTACTAGATCCATTTAAGATGCCGGCAAAGGGCGATATTGTATATTATGGAGCTGGATGGAATATTCCATATTCGCAGCAGGGTTATTTTGGTTCCCCGTCGCGATTTGCCCGAATCAACGGAATGGAAAGCCCCGGTATATATTCAGTCGATAAGACTAATGACCCTTTTTGTGGGTTGGTAAAGAGAACAGCCATCTCTGGAGTGATAATTATGAAGATAGGTCACTCAGATCTTTATTACGAACGCATCAAAAATATAGTGAGCTGATGAATTGAGAGAAAACTCAGGTGAGTAAAGATCGTAATAGTTATTGGTCACTAGTTCGAATCTAGTCGCTGCCACTACTACTTTCTCCAAATGTCATTGCGAAGCACGTAGTGCCGTGGCAATCTTTCGATCGAAGAAACCATCACCCCAACAAGGGGTTCGTCAAAGCATTTTAGGTTATCTAAGTATCGCTTCAGTATCGTTATGCCATCTCAAACTATTTCAGGTCGTCTAAACGCCGGTTTATTTTTTCAACCTTTTCGTTTAGATTCTCCAGATGTTGCAGAATAGTTTCAATCTCTCTTTCTGCTGCAATGTTTATTTCATAGTCCGCATTGGCTTTTTTCTCGGCGTGGCGACCCTGGAGATTCTGGCCTATCATTATCAATGGCATAAGGAAGATCTGAATCATATTGGAGATAAAAAGCCATAAGACAAAAGCAGGTAGAGGGTCAAATCTTAATTCAACAGGCGCCAATGCGTTCCAGGAAAGCCAAAAAATAGTCCACGCAAAAATAATGAAGAAAAATCCCATAGTGCCGATGCGCTCGGTGATCCAAAGTGCAATCCGGTCAAGATAAGACAGGCTTTTTCTGTGTTCAATGTTTATGTTACGTATCTGTTTGCGTAATTTCTTAAGCTCATCAAGCGAAAGCGGTGATTTTTGTTTCTCCATTGGCTATAGTCTAGTATATTCCGGAAGATTTGAAAATTATTGTCAGGTATTTCCAGATTCTGTGCGGGTATCTACATCCACATTTACTGAGACATAAGTAAGGTGCTCTGTGGTTGAAGAACGGTGGAGTATTTGTGCACCGATATTAAGTCAAATTTAGAAATTGTCAGTTTCATATAAGGTATTCATAAGTCCGCTGTCAAGTATACTCAAAACTATTTCTCTATACTAAGCTAAAGTAATATCAAGAGGAGGTTAAAATTGAAAAACAAATCCCTTATTGTTTTACTGACATTAGTGCTATTAACAATAGTAGTGGCCACAGGTTGTAGTACCTCGTACGTAACCAGGGAGCAGTTCGTGGCTTTACAAAATCAGGTCAATTCACTCAGCAACTCACTCAATTCAGCTCAGCAACAACTATCTTCAACTCAGCAACAACTGTCTTCAACTCAGCAACAACTGTCTGCAGCCCAGCAGTCGCTCTCTCAAGCCCAATCCCAGCTACAGCGTCAGAATACGTATGGTACCTATGCGCAACCCTATCAATCTAATACCATCTATCAAACCTATCCATACGGGTATCGAACCTATCTATACGGATATCCAACCTATCCCTACGGATATCGATACTATCCATACGGATATTGAATTACGGAATCCAGTAAAAGTTAATATCGGTTAGGCTGTATATCCAATTAGGTGGATGCACTTAGAGTTAAACCTGACCATGGATGATTGACCTCAGTTTATCTTCTCTAGTAAGTCCCTTAATTCTATACTCCATTTTAGATGCATGTGATTTGTCGGCACAATCCCACTTGCCGAGCAATTTAACAGGTCTCCTTCCTTTGGTGTACTTAGAACCAATCCCTAAATTGTGCGCCCTTATACGCTTACCAACATTATTACTGATACCCGTATAAAAAGTTCCGTCACTACACTCAACTATATAAACGTACCAGCTGCCCTTCATAGCCGATATTATAGTCTTTGCGTTGGAAATGGCAACACGTAGTAGCTATCGAAACTGCTGCTACAAATTCGCATATTCTGCGATAGACATTCACAGTTAGCAAGAACGGAACTATTTGGAGCCGCGGAAAGCGCCAGCGTCGGCAATAGCAAATGTCTGATCTAGCTCGAGAACTGGGATAACATGTCCTGTCCCTAAGCTTACAAGTGGACCTAATGCTCGCGCCAAAGTCGGATAGTCATCAGCCTCCACAGTTATATAGAAAGTATGATCCAACGGGGATACGTAAGCCGCCAGAACTTTCACACCTGGAGTTTTCTTTATAGTTTGCGACCAGTTAGTCAAGGACTTCATTTGCTCCGGCGACCTGGCCGGACAGTTTTCACTGGTATGTGTGTGAACCACCTGAAAAAGCATTATCCACCTCCTTAATGAATTGCCTAATGCAAATATAAATATAATAGAGAAGACATAAAATAGTTATAAAATCAGGACGAGAAAACTTGAAAAATTATTACGTTTTGGTTAGTAACCTTCGGAATATAAACCGGTTGCTATACCTACAAATTCACAAATTCTGCCAAAGTCATTCACAATATCCACTATGGCGAATTTTTCTAAATTCTTCAGCCGACTATCGGGTATATATTTTAAAAACGCTAACCATCTTAACCTTGGCCTTACCAGCGGTATCGATACCTGGTCTGGATGATATTAAAGTTGGTTCTTTTTGGTGAAAAACAGCGTTCATACCGGAGGAATCTGAGGACGGTTGATGGGATGCGCAGGACTGGGCATGTGGATAGAGTAGGGGTTAAAAGCATACTATAAAAGTTCTGTCTAACTTCGCCAAGTGAATATTTCTCAAGAAATAACTGTACAGAGCGATTTTGGATCATGATCCAGAGGGTGGGGTTGGTGGAGTGCCCTGGACCTGCGACCGGATCATAATAGAGGTTGCAGTGATGTTGCCGTTCGCATCTTGGGGCCCAATGACGGTCAACAATTGACCCTCATGAAGGTCCGAAAGGGTGCCAGCCGTGATATCCTGAATAGTGATATTATCAGAACTGATATTCACCGTAACTGGTCCTTGTGCGGTGGTCAAGGTTAAGATGTTACCGTTAATCGCCGTGATGGTGCCGCCAGCGCCGCGCCGTGCGCCAGCGCGTGGGGACCTGGGGTTCGCGGGAGTTGCTCCGCCAGGTAAGGTTGGTGGAGCGCCCTGGACCTGCGACCGGATCATAATAGAGGTTGCAGTGATATTGCCGTTCGCATCTTGGGGACCAACGGCAATCAGGTATCCACCCTCATGAAGGTCCGAAAGGGTGCCGGCCGTGATATCCTGAATAGTGATATTATCAGAACTGATATTCACCATAACCGGTCCTTGTGCAGTGGTCAAGGTTAACGTGTTGCCGTTAATCTTGGTAAGGGTGCCATTAGTGAGCTGGCGCTGCGTCGATATTGGGGGTGTAGACGGAGTAGAGTTAGGCGTAGGCGTGGGAGTGGGCGTCGACGTCTGGGGTGTAGTCAGAGCAGGAGTAGGAGTAGGCGTTGCCGCAGGTGCGCAAGAAGCCACTACCATAAGCAACAGGACCACGACCAAGGTTGCTGACGATATGAATCTCTGTTTCATTGTCCTACCTCCAAATTATTGTTCATTCTATTTCGCGAGAGCAGATAACTTGTCTCCTTTGGCCTTTCACATTGCACTTACGATGCATCCCTCGGACATCCCAGAATTAATTTATCGTCCATTTCACAAATCACAATAACCTCATTTTCAATTATATAAGGAAGTTGTTCAGCAATTGTTAAGGTAAGGTCATATTAGTGATAACCAGAAAGCAGCGATAATAATTATTTAGGGCTGAACGAAAGGGCCGCAGCATTTGTTTGCTCCGGCCCTGTTTGTAATATGTATACGTCAAAACCGCTTCTACAAGTCCGAAGAGCTATCATAAATGCCGTATGCTGCTGACATACCTGCTATAATGCTAATTGAAGCGAATTTAATATGGAGGTCAGACATGGGAAGCAAAGGAAGAAGGAACGAAAAAAAGCCTAAGAAACAAGTAGAAAAGAAGTCAGCAACGAAGACGTCAGATAAGACAGAACAAAAGAAGAGGTAATAGTACCAGTAATACGAATTGGAACATGCTTGCAACCCAATTTACCCTTGGTCTTTTCTCTCATATTTCAGTGTACTATCAATGAAAACTCATCAAGGAAATATCTCTCAAGGTACCGGAAGATAGTAATGGATTTGTGGTTGAAGAGAATTGCGCGTATCAGCGCATGGGCGCTACTGGTATGCGTAGTGGTACTGGTTTTGTCAGGTTGGGGTATTACCCAAACAGGAGTTATATATCAAATTACCTTCGGCCTTATGGACCGTCGTCTGGCAGATGCAGTCCACAGGGCATCCAATATTCCCCTAGCGCTCTTCTTTTTATTACACGTACTGATAAACATTAAGCTGAGAATAACCACTAAACGACCTTACATCGCGTGGTTGACCAATGGGGTCTTGATCGCTATTGGCGTGTACATCATGTGGTTGGTGGTTTATATGGAATATTTTCGCCTGGGAGGATAGATGAAAAGTAAACTTCTTGTTCTGGTGACTTTATTGTCTGTCATGGTCCTTCTAATCTTAACCTCTTGTTTAAAGGCTGCTTCTATTCCTCCTTCTTCCCCACCTGTCCCCGGTGAAGTTGAGGCCACAGAGTTCATGGGCCACAAGCTGACGCCCATAAGCCAGCAGAATAATAATGCCCTTAAAGGCACGCAGTATATTGATAAGACAACCTACAAACTGACCGTTGATGGCCTGGTAGATGATCCGCTTAGCTTGAGTTATGCTGACCTTCAGGCATATCCCCAGATATCACAGCTCATGGATTTGGACTGCGTCGAAGGCTGGAGTTTCACAGCCAAGTGGACCGGCCCCGCTCTCACCGCTCTTTTCAATGATGCCAAGGTCAGACCGGAGGCTAAAATTGCTATTTTCCACACTGCTGACGTCCCGGCGGGATACAGTTCCCTGGACTTAAGCTACATCAATGATATTAAGATCATCATTGCTTTAAAAGATAACGATATCACCCTTACAGCAGATCGGGGGTTCCCCTTCCAGGTTGTAGCCATGAGTAAATTCGGCTATAAATGGGCCAAGTGGATTAACCGCATTGAGCTGTCATCCGATACTAATTTCCGGGGCTATTGGGAGAGTGGTGGCTATAATAATAATGCGGACGTCAAAGGCCCGGCGTTTCAATAAGGGCAACGGAGGCAAAAACTTGCTATTTTCCGGTCTTATTAACCATCTTCATTACCTCTCGCATAAACGCGGGAAGGTCCATAGGCCAGCGCGAGGTGACGAGATTGCCATCGACGACCACTTCCTTATCTTCCCAAATTCCGCCTGCCCCTTTTATCTCCTCGGGCACGCCATCATGCCAAAAAGAAGTAAGGCGCCTGCCTTTCAGGAGGTCGGCTGACACGAGAGTATAAGGACCATGACAAATAGAGGCAACGGGTTTATTTTTGGCAAAGAATGATTTGGCTATCTCCTGTGCCTTTTTGATTTTGCGAATGGTTGTCGGTGCTCCATCAGGTTGTCCGCCCGGAATAATAAGGAGATCATATTCGGCGGGATCGACTTCTGCAATGGTTTTGTCGGGTTTCAAAACGTAGCCGTATTCTCCGCTGATTTCCTTCCTGCTAGGCGCGGCGACGTCGACTTGCCAGCCTTCTTCAATCAAGCGAAAAACAGGGTAGAAAACTTCCATATCCTCGAACTTGTCGGCGGTGAGTACAACGGCCTTGCCTTTGGGTTTATTTTTATTAACTGGCATAATTTCCCCCTAACCCCTGAATTTTTAGATGTTTTCCTTCTTTATATAGTAATAGGGAATACCTGTACTAGATTATGCAGCCCTGACGATGAAATAGTAATAAAGTTAATCTAAAAAAGATTAAATATTCGTAAAATCTGACTGGTTGGTCCTTCAGGGCGACTGGCACTCATAAGTCCTTGGTTACTGGTGCAATCCCAGTCGCTGCTACCAATTCTCTTAACCCACCATATCCCACAAGGGATATAATTGAATCATGGAACCAGAAAAACTAAATAATTCGCATGATTCACTCAATCTCTTCACATATAGGGAAAACTGGACTAGTCGAGATGGGAGAACCGTAATACTAAGATCAATAACATCAAAAGATAAGCGAATAGAGAAAGAGCTTATTGACGGATTGTCAATTCAATCATCTCACTACAGATTCTTTCACGTGCTGAAAGAGGCTACGGAGGAAATGGTCAATCAATTTTGCGATATTGATTATAAGAATGAGGTTGCTATCATAGCTGAATATAATTCAAATGACAAGAAACGAAACGTTGGAGTTGTTAGGCTTTTTATTGACCCCAATCTCCAAACCGGCGAATTTGCTATATTGGTAGCTGATAGCTTCCAGAACAGTGGTTTAGGCACGAAATTCATGCAGACATTGATCGATATAGGGCGTGAAAGGGGATTGAAAAGTATATATGGTACAGTGCTAGCAGACAATAAGAGTATGCTGGCTCTGGTAAAAGAGTCAGGTTTTAATATTGGCGCAAATTCAGGGGGCGAAATCAGAATTGACCGGCAACTTTAGGACTTAGACCAGAGCCTGCTCCTTCGTCAAAATATCATAACTATTTAACTTTCTGCCTTCTTATTTTATTACTATTCCAGTTCTCGCATGATAGGATTTTTATAGTTGCTACTAGTGACTCACATATGTCGATGTCGCAGGCAACATATTTTCGGAGGTGACTACATTGAAAAGGTTCGTTTTTCTTTCTTTATCACTACTAGTATTACTGATTCTCATCCCGGCTTGTTCTACATCTCAAACTTCGCCAACAGGGACTACCTCGCCAACAGCGACTACCCCACCGGAAAGAACGCCGCCGGTTATCACAAACTTCAGCAGTAATCTTAATTCGGATAACACGTCAACTCTATCGTGGAATGTGACAGGAGCTGACTCGGTGAGTATAGACCAGAATATAGGTATGGTTAGTGCTTCGGGAACCAAGGTAGTAGCACCGGCTACAGCCACTGTTTATACTCTAACTGCTACTTACGCAAAGGGGACTTGGACCAACGATATCGGTACCGTTACCAAATCGGTGACGGTTCAGGCCTCGGTCTCAGGTACTCCATGGGTTAAATGATGCGGTATCTAGCCAAATCGATTTTAGAATGACGCGCAACAACCTGTCTCAGTAGGAGAGAATGAATTTGCTGCCACTGGGGTCGTAAAGCGGTCTCCTTGGCAGCAACAAATTCATTTCCAATTAGTAGGGGAGGTGAAACATGATGGCCCAAATCAAAGTAACCCGGAAGAGTTACATACGCAAAAACGGCACTGTGGTAAAGGGTGCCACTTATTACGCCAAAGATAAGGGTAAACCTGGCAAAACGCCGGACAGTGAAAAGTTCTACCATCCCAAGGTGGAGATGCACTGGCACAAGGACCAAGCGGCGGAAGTGAGGCAAGCAAACGCGCTTAAGGCGCATAACGGTAATAAACTTGCTACAGCCAGGGCTTTGCAGGCGCTAGCCAATGTGACTACAGACGCCGATACTGCCAGGCTGGCAAAGGCCGATGCAGACTATTTCTTCTTGAAGCATTAGTTCACTAAACTCTATGCCCCGAGAGAGCAAAGTTTGTCCCAGATTTGGCAGACAATATATTTTGGAGGTAACTATATTGAAAAGGTTCGTTTTTCTTTCTTTATCACTATTATTACTTATTCTCATCCCAAGTTGTGTCATAATTCAACCCCCGGCAACGTCGACAACCCCACAGGTGGGAACGCTAGCGGTTATTGGAACCTTTAGCAGTAATCCAGCTACGGTTAATTCGGGTGGCACGTCAAATCTGTTATGGAATGTTACCGGAGCCACTTCGGTGAGTATAGACCAGGGTATAGGCCAGGTTGATGTTGCGGGCACCAAGGTAGTATCACCGCCTACAACCACTGTCTATACCATTAGTGCGACCAACTCGGCCGGCACCGTTACCAGATCGGCGACGATTATGGTCAACTCAGCCCCACCGGCAGGCATGCCGCCAGTTATTGGAACCTTCAGCAGTAATCTTAATTCGGATAACACGTCAACTCTTTCGTGGAATGTGACAGGAGCCGACCTGGTGAGCATAGACCAGGGTATAGGTCAGGTTGATGTGGCTGGGACCAGGGTAGTATCACCCGCAGCATCTACTACTTATACTCTAAGCGCTACCAATTCCACCGGTACAGTTAGCAGATCGGTCGTGATTACTCTCAGCTCAACTCCACCAGTGGGAACGCCACCGGTCATAATATTCAGCAGTAATCTTAATTCGGATAACACGTCAACTCTTTCGTGGAATGTGACAGGAGCCGACCTGGTGAGCATAGACCAGGGTATAGGTATTGTTAATGCTGCGGGGACCAAGGTAATATCACCCGCTACATCCGCTATTTATACGCTAACTGCTACTTACGCAAAGGGGAACACGAGCAATGACATTGGTACCGTTACCAGATCAGTGACTGTTACGGCCAGCCCCACCTCAAATACTCCATGGGTTCACTGATGCGGTATCGGGTCAAATCGACTTTATTAGCAATACAGGGTTAAGGGAGTGTCGATTTCGCAGGCGATATATTTTTGGAGGTGACTACATTGAAAAAGTTTGGTTTTCTTGCTTTATCACTATTGTTATTGCTGATTCTCATCCCAAGTTGTATTACAGTTCTACCCCCGGCAGGAGGACAGCCTTCGGTTATTGGAACCTTCAGCAGTAATCCATCTACGATCAATCCCGGTGATACGTCAACTCTATCGTGGAATGTGACTGGAGCCAGCTCGGTAAGCATAGACAATGGTATAGGTCAGGTTAGTGCTGTGGGGGCTATGGCAGTATCACCGGCTGCATCCACTGTTTATACCATTAGTGCTGTCAACTCCGCCGGTACCGTTACCAGATCGGCGACGATTATAGTCAACTCAGCCGCTACGCCTGTGGCATTCGCGGTAACTGGCGTAACAGCCAATATTTCACCAACGATCTTCTCCGGTTCTTGTCCAAAAACCTTCACCCTTTACGCTACTATCACTGCCAGCGGTCCCGGTACAGTTACTTACAGGTGGGAAAGAGAAGACCTGAGATATAGTAATATCCAAAGCATCAACTTTAATGCAGCCGGTACACAAACAACGACATTGCAGTGGGATTTTGGTGAAACGTCTTCGGGTTGGATTCGAGCCCACGTGTTGACTCCCAGTGAAATAACGTCGCTTCCGGTATATTACACACTCAATTGTGGTGGTAGCTACTGATCGTTGATAACAGGCATGATTGTTGGGTGTCGCATGGGTATAATTCGAAGAAATTGAATTTGCTGCCATTGGGGTCAAAATATCATAACTATTTAACATAATACCTTTTATTTATATTACTTCTACATGGTCACTCTGCTAGTATTTATTTATAGCAAATGTAGGAGACAAATATCATGACAACAAAAATTAAGTTGGACAACGGCCAGGAGAGCAAAATTCGCAGGAGTCCTCCTGCAGTTAACGGGCTAAGTTTTTCTTGCGCTGGAAAGGGTTGTGTAACGAAGGAGACGTGCGCAAGATGGGATCGTGTCTATAAAGAAAAATACCGCAACAATTGAAGATCAAAATGACCCGTCCCCCGGTTTGGGCGGAACACGTGCCCAACGCAGGCGACAGCGCTTTGCGTGCACTGAAAGTGAGAACGATGCCGTCCACTTCCGGCCGGAATTCCTCAAAACCAGCCTCAGTCAGATATTGCTGCAATTTAACGAGTTCAAAAGTGTGAATCCAGGAGTTTTTCTGCACAAATCGATTGACCATTGTTTTCCCCGCAATGAATGTCTGGACAGACAGAGGAGCGCCTGGTTTCATGGTTCGCGCGATTTCGCGCAGAGAAAGCACCGTGTCAGGGAAAAGGTGGAGGGAACCTGAACATATAACCCCGTCGAAGACGGCGTTCTCAAATGGCAGCTCCTCTACGCGAGCTCGGGCGAGGTGAACCGCTGGAACGTTGTCTCGCTCGATATAGGCCTTACCCTGCCGAAGCATGCCAATTGAGATGTCAATGCCGTAAACGTTCCTGGATGGGGTCGCAATACGCCGACCGTAGGTGGCTGGTCCACACGCCACATCAAGCACAGACCCAATTATGCCTTCCAAGGTCTTAGAATGGAAACTCGCGATCCTGCTAAGGAACCGCGAGCTACCACCACCAATGCCAGATAGTTTCAGGAGAATAGAAACGAAGAGCCGAGATTCGTAAATGGGGGCCAGAAAGTCCATCTTCTTGGCCATACGTTCTAATGTTTTAATGCCGGAGGTTTCCGCCAAAGAAAGGTGCGAGGCTGGCCTGCGAATCCCCTGAAAGGAAGTCGGGGATACCGCCGGTGATGAGATACGTCCGGTTACACTCGCTGCAATAAAGAGCATTGTCGACTGAGTGAAGCAGATGCTTGCACGTCGGGCAAGCCAAGCTTATCCGTTTTATCGGTATGGTCTCAGACATGTGTTTTCTCCTTTTTCATCTGAGAATTGGTTTCCGACTACCGGGAAAGCGATTATAAGCTGTGATATTCCGAATACGGGGCATAATGCAAATCAAGATAGTTTTCACGATTTTTCAAATGGAGTAATGCCGGATTTTTTAGCTAAATGCAAAAAACATAGCCACAAATGCCACAAATCTATATTAGTTTTTATCCTCTGTGTTGCGCGTCCATTTGTCTTTCTTCCCGTCATAAATATAATCGTCAGGAGCTTCATCTAATATGGATCTAATGTCACCTTCATCCGCGTCCTGTCCGGTATTATCGCGGATGCGGTCCCTTATTTCATCTAGTGTTAAATACAATTGATCTTCATCGAGTACATCATTTATAGCCTGTATCAGATCGCTTCTTGTCACTATTTCCCACCTCTGAATTTAAGGTCTAAGGTGCAATCCACGTCTCCTGAGTGACGGCGGGAACGGAATCGCCTGCTTTGGATGGTACCATATGCAGGTTATATGAAATTGCTTGTAAGGAGGAGTTCTTTATCACATAGCTGAAGCTGGTTACACTCGACGTGTAGTCCAACCTGGCGCTGCTCGGGGGGGCGGGAATTTGCACAGCAACACCGTTTATTTCCAGCGATACATTATCACTGGGAAGGTATTCGAACCAGAAATCTATGGGTTTTTGGGCAGTTACCTGGCGTTCTTCTGTATAGCCGGATGGCATGCCGATCGAAAATACGCTGTTACCCTCAGTGATCGTAACCTGCCGTTCGGTGGGATTATTAGGTTGCGCGGGAGGAGATTGAGTCGGGGGCGGTGCGGGGGGTGGCGTTATCTCCTGCCTGCCCGGTTTTTCTGGCCCCGAATAGACCTGTATTTTCCCCTGCAATGGGTTACAGGCAAATCCGGCAATGATTATTATAGCTGTCAGCGTGAACACTATGAGTGACCGGAGAAGCGTTGTTGTCATCATATTGTCTCCTGTATTTACCTTAATACCTGGGACCTGTCTGCCTACCTGTTCTGTTTAAAATGCTTGAAATACCGTTGTCTTAATTCTGGATTCCAGTCTTTCGCTTTGAAATCAGGAAGGTATTTAACTTTACCGGCAAAACCCGTCTGCACCGGCATTTCATCGATCCGGTCAAAAATGGATCTGCCATTTGTTGCCCTGTATGCATGATCCATGTCTTTGAAAATGCTGTTAACAGCCTGTAAATGGCTGAGGCCCTCGTGTATACGTATGTCATACATTTTAGCAAACAGGGCTTTATGCTCTTTCATGAACGTTTGCCAGCGTTGAGTGGTCAAGTCTAACGGATGTGTCTCCTTGGGGGACAGCTCTTCATGGCCGTCTTTGTTATTTCCTTTTTCGGAGTAGTCTTTCGTAACTATATCAATAGCCATAAAGCGGCTAAACCTGTGATCTCTTAATAAATTGTACTGTTCCAATAGCTCCGGGTGATCCCGGAATATCTTGGCCACGGGCCGGCTAAATCTTTGTGAACGCTTGCCCTCAAATTGTCTGTAGGTGTCAGCAGACAAGACAAGATGCTTATGTACTCCAGCTTCATCCTTGTCATTGTCAAAAACTTTCCCGTCCCACTTATCAACATCGAGCCTGGTGACATTACCTTCTTCGGTGGCATGTTTTTTTATTGAGTAAACCTTGCCGATGACCTGCTTTATTTGGTCAGAAGAAATCCCTGACTGCTGAGCTGCCCTGATTTCCGATTCAAGCCTCTCTATACGCTTTTGCTCATACCGTGAACTTGATTGCTTTACCATTGCCATATCTTTACTCCTTGAAATTTCGCTCACTTTAAGCTACCAGACCTGGTGGTGGTCATTGTCCGCTGGTATTCTTGAGTGAGTTAGCGATTATGTGAATCTTAGCATGCAAGAAATTGAATAGTAATATAATGACAAAGTAAATAGTTAATAAGTTATAACATTTATTAAAATTTATAACTGGTGTCCCAATAGAAAAAAATTAAGGGAAGAAGTGGTGCCTTCTTCCCTTATGCCATGAGGATTGTTATTATCTTTGTGTTTTTTATTATGCGATTGTATCAGCCTTAATTGTAACGGCCCCAACACCAGCCCCCGCTTCCGTTAAAACCAGCGGAGCGCCAGGCCGCGCATCCGACATAGCCAGGCGGCCCGTATGTATATTGTAGATTGGCCGTATTACCGTTTCCATATGTAGCCTCTACCTGCTTCAAGTTACCGCCGCCTGTACTTGCGAGGGTTACACCTACAGCGGCTACTACGAGAAGCACTGCTACCAGGATAGGTAATCCGATTTTCAACCAGTTGTTCATTTGATGAACCCCCTTTTTTAAGTGTTCAATAGAGAGTATAGAGGGCCTCTCTGAGTTTATTATGAAAAAGGTGAGACGTTTTTATGAAGTTTCCCATCAATTGTGTCTTCCGTAAAAAAGTCAGTGGATCATTTGCCCGCATAGCCCGGCCGCTTTATAATCCCTGAAGATATCTAATAGATATGACGTGAGGTTGTGCTATGCGAAAGGTTCATTTTTTTATTCTCCTGGCGATGCTGTTAATTCCTGCCCTGTTGATCAACTGTGCCCCGCCGCCCATCTATGTGAACTATTTTGAAGTTACGCCGAATCCTGTAATGCAGGGCGACAATGCCACGCTGCGCTGGGATATTTCGAGTGCCTCCAAGGTAACCATCGATAACGGCGTGGGCGATGTTCCCGCTTCCGGAACGCTCAGCCTAAGGCCCGACGTAACGACCGCCTATTCGCTCACGGCTAAAAACGGCGGAACGTCCGTCCAGAAAACGTTGACTTTAACAGTCAACCAGCGTCCGCCGGAAGCCGTTGCCTCACCGGTGCAAATTCCCATCGTATCAGCGCTGGATACGGAGAAGCTTTTAAGCTATATGGGAAAGGAAGTTCAGGTAGAGGGCAATATAACCTACATCTCGAGCTGGCTTCCGTCACGCTATCTGGAGGAGGGTACCCTTTTCCCCTGGACCTTCATTTTCTTCGTAAGCAACCCGTGGGAAGGATCAGGCGCCACGCTGTACTGGGGATACCCATGCCTGGAATGCTGGCGTGATTACACGTCTTATTTTCGCGCCATCATCAAACCCGAGTATGTAAACAATTTTCTGGACCCTTCCAGCGGCGTCCCGATGCTGTATGCAGGCCAACACGTCGCAATTCACGGCACCATAATGGGATATCTCTCTGCGCCCGCCGTATATTTAACCAGCGCCAGCCAGGTAACGGGTGCAATAAAGTAGCTGTTGTTATAAATAAAGACCGGCGGGGTTAACCCCGCCGGTCTTTTGCTGTCTGCCAGATAAAAACGATTTCAGTTACTGTGCAGCCGGAGGTGCGCCGTGTGCGCCGCCCCAATGTCCGCCGGGACCGGGCAGCTCTACGCTGGGTTTCTGGGAGAACCAAGTCTTGTAAGCGTCATAAGTTGCCTGTGTGATCTTGCCGTCCTTAAGCAGTTTGTCAAGCATGTCCGTACTCGAGGCGGGCTTGTTTTTAGAGGTATCCGCAGGGGCATTGGCCGGCCTCCCGGGTTTGGGCAAGTCGATAGCGGGTTTGGCGGCCAGCCAGGCCGTTGTGCTATCGAACTGGGCCTGCGTGATTTTGCCGTCCTTGAGCAGCCTGTTGAGCATATCGGTATCACGGGTTACATTGTCCGAGCCGCGAAGCATCGGCACATTGTCTGGCTTAGACGCCAGCCAGGCCTTGTAGGTGTCGGCCTGCGCCTGGGTGAGCTTGCCGTCGGCGACCCATTGGGCAAACATGTTGTTCAGCCTATCCGCGCCGAGTTCTTTTTCAGCCTGCGTATAGGCGTCGGTCAGCTTCGATTTATCGATACCCAGTATGGTTGCCACTTTGGCGGTCAGGTTATCGTTAAACATGGCTCCGAAGCCGCCGGGTCCGCCCGGTGCGCCCGGTCCACCAGGTCTGCCGGGTGGAGTACCGCCTGTGTTAGCGTCGGCATTGACAGCAGTCATGATGCCGGATATTGTCATTGTTATAGCGAGTATCCCGGCAATCAGCCATAAAACCTTTTTCCACATGTAGATTTCCCTCCTGTTTTGTGGATATTGCTGAGATATAGTTTTATTCTCAGTTGCTGTCAGTATACGCGCCGATTGTTAACAGAATATTTGTGTCCGGCCCTAACCCTTCTGCAGCAGCTTCTCAAGGAATTGCCAGATCTCAGTAATATGGGTGAGTACAAAGATAACCAGAATGATACCCAGTATCGTCAAAGCGCATCCAAACCATCTCATTTTTTGTAGACCTAACCTTGCGTAATATAATTACAATCAGTAATTATAAATGCAAGAGGTGCGCTGCGTAAAACTTATTATCGGGCTACAGCCAGCTTTCTGAACCGTTTGGCTCACTTTATTGGCATCATCAGGCGTTGTGCGGTTGCCATCCGTTCTTTTATAGTTAGGAAAAACATTTCCGAGGATTTTATATGAATAAGGGCAACGTATACCAAGGTAAAGCGCTGGTAATAGAAGATGAGCTGATCATCGGGAGGCTGTTTATCGAGGTGCTGGCAGGCGAGGGTTTCGATGTTGATTTTGCACCTAACGGCATGGTCGCCGTAGAAAAAGTCAATAAGACGGATTATCAGCTCTGTCTCTCGGATATCAAGCTGCCGGGAATGAACGGCATAGACTTCTATCACTACTTGGAAATGGAACATCCGGAAATGCTGGGAAGGGTGATATTGACTACGGGAGATACACGCAGCCCGGCCATCAGGGAGTTTTTAAACAGCGGCGAAAAGAATTTTATCCCCAAGCCTGTTCTGCCCTCAGACCTGATACGAAAGGTAAAAGAGGTTATGCACGGTAAAAACGGCTCTCCAACAGCGGGAGCCTGATATAGTCTACGCGGGTCATCACGTTGCAGGGTTTGATTAAGGGACCTGGTATCTTAACGCTGCTTGCAGCAATCGTGCTGTCGGCGGGTTCGCTCCTGGCCGCCTGCCAGCCTGTCTACGCGCCCTCTCCTGCTCCGGCTGCGCCGAATCCCCTCCCTGCGGGGCCGCCGGAAGCGCCTGCCGGCCTGGAAAAGATCGAGCATTTTGTTTTTATCATGCAGGAGAACCGCAGCTTCGATAGTTACTTCGGCACTTATCCGGGCGCCGATGGTTTACCTGCCGGCGTTTCGTTTCGAGATCCGCGTGACGGCACAATGGTCAGTCTCTACCATGATACAAACGATATTAATCGCGGTGGCCCGCACGACTGGGACAATGCGCAGGCGGATATCGACAATGGGAAAATGGATGGGTTCCTGACCGAGTCCTACAAGGGAATAGCGGCAAACGGGCAGCCTTTCGAACCGGGCAATACGCCGGGAAAGGATCCCAAAGACGTGATGGGCTGGCATGATTTCCACGAGATTCCCAATTACTGGAACTATGCCCACCTGTACGTCCTTCAGGACCATATGTTTGAATCGGTAGCCTCCTACAGCCTGCCTGCCCATTTATACATGCTGGCTGCTCAGAGCGGCGGATATTACAGCGCCCGCCGCCAGCCGCGGCCGACTACCTACAATTTCCCGGAAATAACGGAGCTGCTGGCAAGCGGCAAGATCGACTGGAAGTATTACGTGACCTCCGGGAAGTTGCCGGATACCGAGGACGCACATGTAGTAGGTTCGATCGAGCAAGAGGAACAAAACCCGGATAAATACACTTTGTGGAATCCTTTGCCGGCTTTTCCCAAGGTGCAGGACAACCCGGCGCTGAGAAGTCGCCTGCAGGACACCTCACAGTTCTATAAAGATGTAGCCGATGGAAAGCTGCCGCAGGTTAGCTGGGTAATCCCTTCGGGAGCGGTCAGCGAGCACCCGCCGGCGGGTGTAAGGGAAGGGATGGCCTACGTTACCGGCCTGGTTAATAGCATTATGCGGGGTCCCGATTGGGAAACCACTGCGATCTTTATCAGTTGGGACGACTGGGGCGGTTTTTACGATCACGTTCCGCCCCCCAAGATAGATTACTACGGCCTCGGCATAAGGGTACCCGGGCTGGTCGTCAGTCCCTATGCCAGGCAGGATTTTATTGATCACAACGTCTATTCATTCGAGTCCTGGTTGCGCATAGTGGAGGAACGTTTTGGCATTAATCCCATGACAGCCAGGGACACCGGTGCCCTGGCTATGATTGCTGCTTTCGATTTCAACCAGCAGCCGCGTGCTCCTGTGATCCTTTCTGCCACCCGGGAGGGTTCTCCCTATCCGCACCCTTTGCAGATTATCCGGTAACGACCGGTCGGGAAATGGTAAGGTAAGTAGAGAGCTGATTCCAATTCTGGTATAGTTTAAGCGGAATATTCCAGTTTAGCGTAACTAATCCGGGAGAGAGATATGGCTTATAAAATTCAGACTGCGGCTGAGGTGTTGGCCTGGGCACAGCAGAATCATTGGATGCTGATATGGGCTACGGACGACTATAGAATCTGTGCCTTTTTAGCCACCGGCGGCAATATCGTCGAGTTCTACTTTGAGAAAAACAAGGTAACCGTCAGGACATTGCTGTCATACGTTTGCAAGTAATTGTAAATCGGCGGGCCCGTTTCAAGTAGAAAACAGCTGGTGTAAAGTTGTCTCTTTTTGCCACGTAACCGGATAGCCCAATCAATGTAAAAGCTTGTACGCTATCCGATACGGAAGCATCTCATGGAGATGGAGCCGTTCTGAAAGCCTTCGTGCGTGAATGTCAGCGGCTCGTTCTTTTCCTGCAGAGCGATAGCATATATCATGGGCAAATAGTGGTCAAGCGTCGGCACGGCCAGCCTGGCTGATTTGCCCATGTTTTGAAAGTTAATCAGGTCTTCATGGTTGCGGTTGATTAAATTGGATTTCACCTTCTCATCGAATTCCACCGCCCAGTCGTAGGGCCTGGCGTTCGTATTGCGGAAGTCGATCAGTCCGAGGTTATGTACTAAATTTCCGCTGCCCATGATCAGGACTCCGTTCCTGCGAAGTTCCGACATCTCGGCTGCCAGATTGTAGTGGTATTGAAGGGGTTTGGGGTGCCACTCGTTAAAGGAATAGTGCAGGCTCATTTCGAATACCGGGATATCCGCGTTGGGATACATGTGTTTGAGGACGGCCCAGGAGGCGTGGTCCAGTCCCCAGCCCGTGTCGCATTCGACCTTTACGCTGCGCACCAGCTTTGAGACAAGTTCGGCGCATTCCGGTGAGCCGGGGCTGGGATAGCTTATCCCGTACAGCTTGTCGGGGAAGCCGTAGAAATCGTAAATGGTGCGGGGCTTTGGCATGCAACCCACGTGTGTGCCGTCCGTTAGCCAGTGCGCCGAGACGACCATAACGGCCCTGGGCAGGGGCAGCTCTTTTACCAGCTTTGCCAGGCTTTCCGTATAGCTGTTTTTGGAGATGATATTCATAGGAGAGCCGTGCCCTATAAATAGCACGGGCATCTTAGCGGTTTGTGTTTTTTTCTCTTTGATGTCAGGCATGCCTGCTACCTCCTCCAATGTTATGCAACACTAGATTTTATAACTATCGAAACGTATTACCAAAAATGACGCGGCAAGCAGGGTCGCTGCAGAAACAGAATGTGTTTAGTATCGATAAATACTAGCGGCCGTGGTTGAGCGCCCTCAGAAGGGTGGTCAGCAGCGTAAGCTGCGGGACGGGCACGTCCAGCGATTGAGCCCGGCGAAGGGGCTCGCCGAAGATAGCCTCTATTTCCATGGCCCGCCCCTCCACAAAGTCAATCATTGTGCTGGGTTTGTAGGGGCCCATAGTGGAGGTCGACTTGAAAAAGAGGTCCATAAGGACATCCCGCTCGATGCGAGTCTTTTGTGAGTGATGTTCCAGGTCGGCATTGCCCGCTGCCAGGACTTCAGCCATCAAGGTATGTGCGGCTGAATTCAGGCCGGCGTCCTCCATAATGCGGTCGGTGGTTATCCCGCCTGCGGCCACGGCCAGGCCGCTGAAAGGAATGTTCCAGCCCAGCTTTTCCCAGCGGGATTGCAGCAGGCAGGAGGATTCGAAGATGGTGACCTTGCTCTGCGACCAGAGTTCAATGCCTTTGGCCAGCTCCGCTTTATTATCCTGGAAATGCCCGATAGTTATGGGCCCGTAGGCCAGATGGTGTGTATGCCCCGGCTTCCCCCGGTTTATACATGTGAAGGCCATGCCGCCGAAAATCCGTTGAGCGCCGAACCAGCCGGCGAAACGTTCTTCCAGGCCAAGACCGTTCATGAGCACCAGTATACGTGTATTTTCCGCTATACACGGCGCCAAGAGCTTCTGTGCTTCATCGGTAGAGGTGGATTTAAGCGCGCAGATAACCCAGTCGGCCGGGCCTATCTCCGCACTGGTCATGTGAATGTTGGGATGTGCCAGGGTTAAATCGCCTTCCGGACTGGTTACGTGTAACCCGCCGGATTTAACCGCGTAGTAATCGCGCCTCATGAGAAAGTGGACGTCGTGGCCGGCCGCAGCCAGCCTGGCGCCGTAGTAGGTACCCAGGGCGCCCGAGCCGATCACTGCTATGCGCTGTAACTCCATAAAATCATGCCCCTCTCAAATTTGTACAGTAAACACAAGTATATGTAAAATCCATTAACGGTCGCTGCCCTAAAAGAAACATCAGGCCTGAAATATAAATCGATTGATTTTATAAAAAATCCGGGTTTTCCGCCACCGGAACAGGGGGACTATGACCAAATCTAAAGTGGCGCTGGTAGCGTGCAATACTTATGACGATGGACCTGTCTATCAGGCGGTTAAGAAGGGGATTGCGCTTTTGGGAGATGCCGCGGCTTTTGTCCGGCCGGACGAGCGGATCGTATTAAAGCCCAACGTGCTATTCGGCATGGACCCACTGAAATGCGTGACCACTCACCCCGCAGTTTTCAAGGCGGTGGCAAAGGCGCTGCAGGAAGCAGGGGCTGACCTTTACTACGGCGACTCCCCCGGCTTCGGAAAGTGCGAGGCGCATATGCAGAAGGCCGGTTTGAAACAGGCGGCTGATGAATTGGGGGTCAAACTGGCCGATTTCGATGAGGGTAAAACGGTAGTCCATAAAACGGCCCTGCTTAATAAGAGGTTCGTCATTGCCAACGGCGTCCTCAACTCCAATGGGGTCGTGAGCCTACCGAAGTTAAAAACGCACGGGCTAACCCGGATGACGGGGGCCATTAAGAACCAATTCGGCTGCATCCCCGGCACGTTGAAAAGCCAATTTCACCTCAAAATGCCCGACCCCTATGAATTCGCCACCATGCTGGTCGACATCAATACCTTCATCAAGCCGCGCCTGTATATTATGGACGCCATTATCGCCATGGAGGGCAACGGGCCGCGCAATGGGACGCCGCGCAGCCTGAATGTCATCCTTTTTTCCAGCGATCCCGTGGCGCTGGATGCAGTAGCCGCCCGTATAATCGACCTCAACCCGGAGTTCGTGCCCACCTCGCAGCCGGGGGAAAAATCGGGCCTGGGCACTTACCATTTCGGCAGCATCGAATTGGAGGGCGATGATATCGAAGAGTTTGTTGCCCGGGATTTCGATGTTGTTCGCAAGCCGCCGGTACGTGCTACAGCCGGCCGTATCAGGAAGTTCTTTAAAAACCAGATTTGTCCCAGGCCGGTCATCGACGAAGCGCAATGTACGCAGTGCGGCACATGCGTGGAGGCATGCCCGGTGGAGCCCAAGGCACTCAACTGGGACCCTCAGTCCGGTAAAGTGCCGGAACACGATTATGACCTGTGCATCCGCTGCTACTGCTGCCAGGAGATGTGTCCCGAGGGGGCCATTACTATTAAGAATACTCTGCTGGGCAGGGCCGTGTCCGGCTGAATTACAAGTATCCCTTGGGCAGGCTGCCGTTCCCCTGCAGGAGATAGGGCTGATATTTGACCGTGCAGCAATTCGGCCTTATCATCCATATCAGGTCGTAATGCTCACCAAGAGAGTTCCGCTAAAGCCTCTTTTATATAAAAGTTAACCCTCAACCGATGTTAAAACTCCGTATTATATATGTATTACTTAGTGCGCTCGTTTTGACCGCCACGGTCATTTCCTGTGTACCCGCTCAGCCCCAACCTCCCGTCAATGGAAATCCGCCCGGGCAGGCTGCCGTCGAAGTTCCGGCAATCGGGAGGCAGAGTGATAATTCGAGTGTCCCCCAGAATGAAAATACCACGGCTGCCGTTCCTACTCCACAGCAGACGGCCATCCCGGCCATTACAAAGACCGAAGCCGATCTCCAGAAGCTTATACAGGGCAACCCGGCCGATATAGACAACAGCAAGTATCCGGTAACTCCAGTGGAAGAGCTGCATACTACCGGCAATCCCCGCCAGGTGGATATTACGCAATACCGCCTTATCATTGACGGCATGGTCGAACACCCGCTGTCCCTATCCTATGAAGAAATCCAAAAATTCCCATCCATCACCGAGACCGTGCTGCTGATCTGCCCGGATTTCTTTGTAGATAATGCCCAATGGACCGGGGTGCCCGTGGAGGCCCTGCTGGAAGCGGCAGCCATACAGCCGAAGGCCGGTAAAATAACAATTATAGGACTGGATTCTTACAGGCAGACGCTCACCCGTGACGAGATTGAAACAGGTGACGTCTTCCTGGCTTATGATGTTGACGGAGTTCAATTGCCGGTGGAGCACGGCTTTCCCCTGCGCCTGGTCGTGAAGGGAAGGTACGGCAACATATGGGTTAAATGGGTCCAGCGTATCGAGGTTAATTGACGGACGGCTGATTAACTGGCTATGTACGGGAGGCCTTTGCGGTAATGAGAAAACTGGTATGTGCAAAACTATTCAGGCAAATAGTGCAGTGGCTATTATTCGCGGGCGTCGTGCTCTATATCCTTACGGGACTGGGCATAACTCAATTCGGCATCTTTGAACCGGTGGCCCTGGGGTTACTGGTCAGGCGTGTATGTTTGGCTATACATAACAACCTTATTATCCCCTTTGTTATACTCTTGCTAGTGCACCTGTCGCTGCCGTATATCAGGAAGTGGTTAAATCACTCGCAGCAGCCTGGTTCGCCCGGGTGCCCGCAGCAGTCCTGACGATAGCGTATTTTGATATAGAAATTGCTTAATAGCAGCCTGATTTTGCGGTGCCAAGGCATGGGCAGCGACATATTGTTGAACCAGGATTTGATATTGGGCATATAATCTCAACCTCCCCTCGAAATCATTCCAAGGCATATCTTAAGAGTCGGGCGCAGATTATTATGGCTTCATACGGGCCGGAGGCTACCGCCTTATTCATTAAGTTTGCACAAGAGTGCACCGGAAGGACACCTGTCGATGGCCCGCTTGATCTTCCTTGCCTCAGTAGCATCGATGTTCACCCAGGGGCGTTTTCCCGGCCTGAAAACCTCCGGTAAGGCCGCAAAGCATTCACCGGAATGAATGCATTTGGACGAATCCCAGTATACGGTTATGCCATCGTTGCGGTAGACCCTTTTCATTGTGAGCGTGATTATACAGCAACGAGCAGAAAATATTTAATGCAATCACAGGCGGCCCAACCTTTAGCCGTTAGCGCTTCGATGGGGTGGTTACGGAAGGCTGCCATGTCCAGCCGGTGCCGTGGCAGGTTGAATGGCGGTTGAAGGTTATCCGTCCGAAATTGGTATAGAACCTGCCGGTGCCATTGCAGCCGCTGCATTTTTTTGCGTCCGGCGGCACGGTAATCCGGGCACGTCCGCGACATACGGGACATTCCGTTTTACCCGAGGTGCCGTACCCCGAGTCGATCCTGCCGCTGGAGCCGCAGTAACCGCAGGCCACCATCTTGCCCAGCATCCTTGGATTACTCATAAGCTATCCCTTATGATTTTATAATAGGCCGCCTTACCAGGTTTAGCAATGGCGTCCCGGCCCTGCCGCGTGCTTTTACGATCAATCCCCGATCATTTATTTACCGGGGGTAAATAAAGAAGGGTCTTTACACTTCTTCAGTTTTATGGTATTTTAACTGCCAGTGTCCCGTATAAAACGAGTTTATTAAGTGCCAAATCGAGGAGGGTAATATGGTACGGAACCTCAGGCTGATAGCGTATGTGTTGCTTGTTATACTGGTCCTTCCGTTGACCTTTCTTTCTGCTTTTCAAAATAGAGTTGAGGGTATTGATGATAGTTGCCTTAATATTGTCTTTGTGAACGGGACCACAGGGAACGACAGCTATGACGGCAGTGCGCCCGTTTTTGTTTCGGGCAGCGTGGGTCCCAAGCAGACCATCCAGGCTGGCATAAATGTGGTTTGCGCCGGCGGGACGGTGAATGTGGCCGCCGGGATTTATAACCTGGCAGACTTTATCAATATTAATCAATCCTTGAATCTGATAGGGGCGGGCGCCGGTTCAACCATAATAAACGGTTCTTCCGACCCTCATGATGAAGTCATCGGAATTTACGGTATCCATGCCGGTAATGTGCTTATCTCGGGCTTTACCATCAGGAACGGGATGTACAACGGTATCTATGTAGATTTCACTGCGGTGAATAACGTCATAACCATAAATGACTGCATCATAACCCATAATAACAGCTATGATTTTGGCGGTGGCGTGTGGATTGACGCCAACAACGTCATTACTATGAATCGCTGCACGGTCAGCAACAACACGGCCTCGAACGTTCCTGGTGGTTCCCTGGGCTACCGCTCAACGCCGCGGAATTTGGGAGCCGGATTTGGAGACCCCCCCGGACCTACTTTTGGTGGAGGGATTGCTGCCGACAACTGCACGCTTAATCTGAATCAATGTACCATCAGCAATAATACTGCCATAGGCGATGGGGACCCCGATAGCGGAACCGGAGGCGGCATATTTGCCGTCGATAATACAACCCTCAATATGAACGGCTGTACGGTTAACAGCAACCGGGCCGACTGGTGGGGCGGCGGGATATTTTATGCGCCTTTTTCGGACCAGGGCCTTGCAACCATCAACAACTGTACTATAGACAGTAACCTTGCCGGCAGGGCCGGCGGCGGCTTATTCATTCTCGCATGGGGGTTTTCTGCTGAATATGCCAGTAATCAAAGTGCCATTAATCAGGGCGATGTGCCCGGTGACAATGTGACATACGACAAAAAATTTCAAGCTAAAAGCCAACAATTCGCACGTAGCGGTTTTGGCACACCAATACCAGGGGCCATCAGCATAAATAATTGTGCTTTCACTAATAATGTGGCTATCAATTGGGGTGGCGGGATGGCCTCCATTGCCAGCCTGTATTCCTTGAATGGATGCACCTTCAGCGGGAATGCCGCAGGCCGGCTGGGCGGCGGTATAGGCACCTTCCTGAGTTTGGGTGAACTGGTTAACTGCACCATCAGCGGAAACAAATTGACCTATCCTAACATACCGGAGGGTTTTGACAGCCTTTCTACTTCATCCAATCAGGCAGGAAATCAGGTATTGAGCACCGGCACCACACTCCCAACAGTCTCTAATGCCGGAGGCGGCATCGGTATGCTGATAAGCTTAGCTGCCTTTGAATGCGATACTATCGCCAATAATGCAACGGGCAGCGACAACAACTCATACGGCGGCGGGATTTTCAACTCAAGGGGCTTATATAGTGTATTCGTTAATACTATCGTCGCCAATAACACGGCCGTCCAAACCAGCACCAATAACTGCTTGAACAGAGGAACCATATTTTCACTCGGGCATAATATCGACAGCCAGAACAGCGACAACTTTACCGCTCCCACCGACCAGGTCAATACCAATCCCTTGCTGGGGCCGCTGCAGAATAACGGCGGACCCACGCAGACATGCGCTATTGGCGATAACAGCCCGGCTTTCGACCGTGGGGATAATAATTTTATGCCGCCCACCGACCAGCGCGGCACAACCAGGCCCCGGGGCGCTTTTTGCGATATAGGGGCTTATGAATTTGTTCTAACAAATACGTCCACCACGACCACCACCACGGGCGTAGGCGGTAACGTCACTTTCACCACGGGTTCGGGAGGGATCAGCGGCCTGACGGCGCTGCCGGTCGATGCATGCGGCACATTCACCGGCGGCCCCGACCAATTCCCTTACGGGATTTTTGCCTTCAATATTATAGGGATAGCTCCGGGAGCGACCGTCCCGGTTACCATTACCCTGCCGCTGCCGATAGCAGGTAACCTTCAATACTGGAAATGCGGTGGAGCAGCCGGTTGGGTAGATGTAACGTCCCTCGTCACGTATTCGCCCGGAGATACCAGGCTGATACTTAATTTGACCGACGGTGGATTGGGCGACGCCGACCACCTGGCTAATGGGCGCATTGTGGACCCCGGCGGGCCTGCATTTATGTCGGCCAACAGGCCGCATTCCTCGTCCCCGTATATAGCACCTGTTCAACAACCCGTGCCGCTTCCCAGCCTTACTGTACAGAGCGCTGCACTATCCGCATCGAAAGTGGATTCGGGTATGCCGGTGACCGTGACGGCCACGGTCACTAATAAGGGCACGGCCGACGGCAGCATGAAGTTAAAGCTGCTCGTCAACAGCCGGGAAGCCGCCAGCCAGACTGTGACTGTGCCCAAGGGCAGCAGTGTGCCGGTAAAGTTTACAGTGATTAAGGATGAGCCCGGCACGTACACGGTCTATGTGGAGGGAATAACAGCCGGCAGCTTTACGGTAAATGATTGGGTCAACCCAGATAAGATATTGTTTATCAGCTCAGGCCTGTTATTCTGCGCCCTGTTGATAGGTATCTATATGGTCTGGAGAAGGCGGAGATACTCTTAGCTGTCAAATGTCCCGGCCCGACTGACCGGCTATGGTGGCATTCATCAGGTCGATGATGCGCCTGTTGTTCTGCACCAGCAGCTCTGTGAAGGATGTCTGAAGCATACCCAGGACAATGGGCAGACGCTGCAGGTATTTATCGTTGTCCTTGGAATATTTCGACATATAATCGCCCAGTATCCCCCCCATCGCCGGTGATTCTCCGTGACTATAGGCGTCCTCCACTGATTGAATATCGTGTAAATAGGATTCCATTATGCTCCCGTATTCTCGGAACATTAGCTCGGGGTCTGTAAGTTGACGAATTTTATCTTCCAGGGAACCGTTGCCCATGATTAAACCTCCTGGCGCCTGTTTCTTCGTGAATTCAGCTAATTATACCAAGTCTGCTCCCGTTGTATAGGCCGGGGGCAAAATATTCTCAACCTATTCCATATATGCGGAAATTACCGCAGACTGCTTGGCATTGAACCTGGTAAGCGCCCATGTTGAATAATGCATGGCAGATGGGTTAAAATCATGGCCGGATTTGGCGACCTGTATGTGGCAGAGGCAGACTTCCGGAATATATGCTCCGGCAGGCCTTAGAGTTAAGTTTAGGGCTGGTAAATGGTTATGAGTGATGATGTTTCTCAGTCAGGGCTGAAAACTTCAAAGGCCTCCGTATATTCTCCCGCCGCCGGGGGCGGTGCAACCAAAAAGAACACATCTCCCCCAAAAACAACAACCCACAGGATCCTCATTATGGATGACGAAGACACTATCCGTGATACCGTCAGCCGCATGATTGCGCTTTTTGGATTAGGAGATGTTGCAACGGCACGCGAGGGCGGTGAAGCCCTGGACCTGTATAGTAAAGCCAAACTGGAGGGGGAGCCCTTCGACCTGGTAATCATGGACCTGACGGTTACCGAGGGCATCGGCGGCAAGGAGGCGATCAAAGAGTTGCTCAAGATAGACCCGGATGCCAGGGCGGTTGTAAGCAGCGGTTATGCCGGGGACCCGCTGGTTTTGAATTTCCAAAAATACGGTTTCGTCGGCGCTCTGATCAAACCGTACACCATGGATGAATTGCGGAACTTGCTGACTGCGTCTTTAACTTAGCTGGAGGGTGACTTAGATGGGAGTGGCAGTTAATATCGGCCTGGGCATTGGCTGCCTGGTTATCGCCGTCCTGATGGCAACGCTCGGTGGATGGTTTTCGTGGACGGGATTGAGAGATAAAGACTGGTCGGCGGTGGCATTGGCAATTTTAATCCTGGCGGTGGCCGTTTTTGCCGTAGTCAGTGCCGTCAGCCTGTTTACCAAAGTCTGACCCATAATTCACCAGCTTTTTTGATATTGTTTAAGCACAATTTGTTACCGGCGTAACATGATTTTGTAAAATATTTGTAAAAATGTGGATTTTTGCCTGATAGGTGCGGGTATATTATATCCGGGGTTTTCTGTTCCCGGGCCAGAGTAGTTTTTCAAATACGAAGATGATACCGTCTCCCATCCTGTCCAGTCCCCTTATCAAGTTATTGCCCGTGGTATCAACCGTTTTGGAAAACGGGTTGACGGCGGCGGGTTGCGGCGGGCATGGCGGGTTGTCCGGCGGCTCGTACCCGGGGGAATGGCTTCGATGCAAGTATTCCAGATAGTGGCTTATCAGAGGGTCGTCCGTCACAGGCTCTTCAAGTTTGGCCGTTTCTTCGCAGGTGGATAAGGTTGGGCCTTCCAGTACTTCTGCAATTTGTTCTTCCACAGGCCTGTTGACGTGAGTGATCACCAGGTCGCAAAGCTCGGAAAGGTCTTTGCGCAGACGGGGGTGGTTTTCCTCGACGCGGGATATGTTGGCCTTCAGTTGATGAAGTGCGGAAAGAAGGGCTTCAACGGGGTCCTCTACCTGATCGGGAGGGCATAAAGCAGAGTCTTCCGAACCCGGCTGAAATTCCTGCTCCATTAACCCTTATATTATGACACGGTTACGCAATTTTCAATGTTATGCCTACCGGGCAATGGTCGGACCCCTGGACATCCTTTAATATGAATGCGCCAGTTAGCGATTTGACCATATTATCCGAGACGAAGAAATAGTCCAGACGCCAGCCGATATCCTTGTCACGCGCTTTGAAGCGGTACGACCACCAGCTGTAATGTCCGGGCTCATGGTTGAAATGCCTGAAGGTATCCGTATATCCGTGGGTGACCAGCTTATCCATCCAGGAGCGTTCCTCCGGCAGGAAGCCCGAAGTCTCCTTATTTGACTTGGGCCTCGCCAGGTCTATTTCCCGGTGCGCCGCATTAAAATCGCCACAGATAACCAGCTTCTCCCCTTTCGCTTTGAGCGAGTCCACATGCTCTAAAAAGGCGTCGTAGAAGCGCAGTTTGAAGGGCAGCCGCGCTGCTATCCTCTCGGCATTGGGAGCGCCTTCCTTACGGGCGGTGGCAACCTCTTTGGGACCGTAGGCTTTGGGAAAATATACATTGAAGAGTTTGAAGCCGGGGTACTCCGTCATCAGGACCCGGCCTTCAACATCGAATTCGGCGATCCCCAGGCCAATTTCCGTCTTCAACGGCTTCAGCCGGCTGAAGGTGGCTACTCCGCTGTAGCCCTTCTTATCGGCAAAATTCCAGGCCGTGTAATAGCCGTGCGGCGATTCCAGTGCGGGGGGAAGCTGGTTCGACTGCAGCTTCGTCTCCTGGAAACTGGCGATATCCGGCGCTTCCTTTGCCAGCCAATCAAGGAAACTCAGGGGAGGCTGGCCGGCCGCGGCAAGGTTCGCTTTCTCCAGCATGTTGCGCATACTGACCACGTTCCATGAAATTAGCTTGATCTCTTCGCTCATGCAGTTACTCACAGGTCCGGGCGTACTATTTCAATCCCTGGCGTCCGCCGCCGCAGAAGAAGCTGCATTTAGGGCAATAGCGGGAATCCTTGGAGATGCTGTTACCGCAGTTGGGGCAGATTGGTTGAAGGGGCTTGCCGCAATTGCCGCAAAACCGGTCGAAAGGGACGCGCGGCCAGCGGCAGGACGGGCATTGCGAGCCGGTTGCCCCCACGTTGCCCAGCTGCGTACCGCATGAGCTGCAATGCAGACTCCCGGCGGTGTTTTCATTCCAGCAATTCGGACAGAGGAAATTTTGCTGCATGATAATATCGAATAACGCTAATATTTTATGCTTGTTTCATGACGTGGGCAATATGCAGGATTACTGCGCGGTATCGAACTGCATCAAGGGGCTTTTAGCTGTATTGCCGTCCTTGTCGACTGATATCGCCTGGTATGAATAGGATGATCTGGGTATCAGGTTGGTAAGGCCCACCTCGTGCCTCAAAACTCCCGCATTATCGCCTGCGGTTGGGTCGTTCTGTAAAGGTGTTAAGGTATTGGCAACGGGCCACAACCCGTATTGTACCTGTGAACTGGAGTATTTATCGGTGACCCAGGAGACAATGGCACTATAGGTGTCCGCCCCTTGCTTAACCTGCAGCAAAGATATTACAGGGACCCTCTTGTCAGTGACCGTGACCGCCTTGGTGGGCTGGGCTGTCTTTATCCAGTGAAGCTGGAAAGCCAGTAACATAAAAACCCCCATTCCCACTATTAGCACGACCAGCGCCGAAAGCAGTATCGGGTTGGTGCTTGCAACGATGTGCTTCAGCCTGCCGACGAAACCGCCGAGCATGCTACCTCGGGCTGCGCCGCCGTAGAAGGGTGTCTGAGGCGGGTTCCCGCCGTATCCCGGGTATTGCTGATAACCCTGGTAGGTCTGCGGATCGCCCTGCGCTCCATATCCGGCCGGCGTGTATGGCTGCTGCCCGGGAGCCGGGTATCCCTGCTGGGTATATTGAGGGTAGGGCTGCTGGCCCGCAGGGTAGGTGGGCGCCTGCGCAGTTGTAGAGAGGGGTGAGCCGCATGCCTGGCAGAACTGACTGCCGGCGGCATTGCCGGCGCGGCAATTAGGACAATAGACTAGGAGATTGTTGCCACACTGCGCGCAGGCCCACGTGCCTCTAATGTTTTGTGCTCCGCAATGGGGACAGGGCTCGGTAGATTGATACATCTTATTTCCGCTTAGGTAAGATTACAGCCCTGCGTTGGTAGCTGTTGAGACATAATTGACATCGGATGTGCCCGTGCCGCCAGACGGCGTTACGGATATGACGCGGTATTGATAGTCGGTACCCTCGGTCAGGCCTTTGACTACGACTGCATGGGTTGGGCCACTTGGGTAAAGGACCTGCCCCGTTGTATTATCTGTGACGACATCGGTCTTGCTGGTAAAAGATCCTTTGGGCCCATATTCGACCTGGGATGATGAAGGCACGTCGGTTGCCCACCTCACGATGAAACCGTCCAGCCCCGGCGTATCCACCGTGATTTCACTGATTACGGGAGGCATGGCGTTGGAGCTGGTCTTGGTGCTGTTCTCGCTGCCGAACTTGAGGAAGGGTATGCTCTTCAAGTAGCCCTGGCTATAAGCCCAGTACCCGAACCCGCCCAGTCCGGCGATGAGTATGACGAGCAGGAATATCAGCATGCCCTTACCGCCTCCGCCGTCTGAAGGCGGCTGGCCTCCGCGGGGATATTGAGGCGGGTAGCCGGTAGGGGGAGGGGGATATCCCGGTTGTGGGGGTGGATAAGCTCCCGGAGGATATCCGGGCTGTGGTGGGTAGCCGGGAGGTGGAGGTGGATAGCCTGGTTGAGGTGGCGGGTAACCTGGCTGGGGAGGATATCCTGCAGGTGGAGGGGGATACCCAGGTTGCTGGGGTGGATAAGCTCCCGGAGGATATCCGGGCTGTGGTGGATACCCGGGAGACGGAGGTGGATAGCCCGGCTGCTGCGGAGGCGGATAGTAGCCTCCCGGTTGAGGGGCTGCACCGCCGGCGGGCGTGCCGCACCTGGGACAGAATGTGCTGCCCGGGTTCAAAGGCGTGCCGCAGTTGGGGCAGCCGGATGCAAGCGGAACACCGCATGCGTTACAGAATCTCTGGCCGGGGGCGTTATTGGCGCCGCACCTGGGGCATCGTATCCATTGCTGCATATTATCTCTCCATTACGTTCGCGAAGCTGTTTATTATGATAACGTTAATCTCGAAATTATGTTTAATGGTTTTCTTGATTATATACAGCGGTATTAAATAAATCAATATATTTGAATGTCCGGAAGTGCCATGTCACTATTTATCGGTGGCATAGCTTTTACGTGAAACCTCGTGGCCCTGCGCATCGTAAAGCGCAGCAATATCAGTGTAAGCGTTGTTCCAGATATCTCCCGCGCCGTAGTTGAAGGACAGACCCCCGTACTGGCAGTGAATTTCGTCTGTGAAGACGAGCGTGGTTTGACCCGGGTAAAGTATGCAGGGCTGGAGCGACCCCTGCTGTCCGGGGGCGGGCTTGAGTGGGGAATCATCCAGGGGTTGAGAGGAGCCGCATTGCGACCAGTCGATCTGGTTCTGGGGATAAAGCGGCCCGGCACCCTGGTGGACCATCGTGAACGTATTATCCACCGTTTTTGGTGTAAGCTGCCTGAAAGTATTATAGCCTCCCGGCACCTCGATGTAAGGATCCGGGACGTTGTAAGCTACGCAGGGGAAATAGTTGGGGAAGGTGAAAGTGGGGTATCCCGTGGTTATATTCTTGAGAGTCCAGCCCCGGATATCCTGCGGGCTCATGCTCGTGTTTCTTATCGCCACGAACTCGTCCCTTTCCACCAAGTCCTGGTTGCAGCAGCTCATGGGGCTGGGGGTGCCGCTGGCATGCACTGCTATGATCTGCACGGGGGGTCCGGCCTGTGGCGCTGATGGTTCTGCGGGGATATTTGAAGCGGTAATATTGTCGGCTGTTGCAGACGCCGAGCTTAGATTTGAGGCTGGCGCTGCACCGGCCTGCAATGATGTTGCAGCGTTGTCTGAGACGGATGTGACGGGTTGTACCGGGGCTGCCTGGCTGCAGGCTGTGGGAAGGATGAGAATTAAAGCCAACAGCCCTGTGGCTATGGCCGGCCGTTTTACGTACAGCATAAGTATAAATGAATTATAGGCGCAGGCGGCGCAGGATGTCCATACTCGAGGGGTTTTCGGGCCCGGGCCTCAGTGTTTTCACGTGCGAGAGTACGAAGATGATTACCTTGATTTTACGGGTATGTAAAGAATAAAATATAGCGTTAAGGGCGGCTAGCTCAGCGGTTAGAGCACTTGCTTCACACGCAAGGGGTCACAGGTTCAAATCCTGTGCTGCCCAGGGCCGAAGTGGCGGAATGGCAGACGCGCTACGTTCAGGGCGTAGTATCCGTAACGGATGTGTGGGTTCAAATCCCACCTTCGGCACCACATAAAGCGCCTGTAGCTCAGTGGATAGAGCGCAGCCCTGCGGAGGCTGAGGCCGTGGGTTCAAGCCCCACCAGGCGTGCCATTTCAGGGCGATTAGCTCAGCGGTTAGAGCACCTGTCTTACACACAGGGGGTCACTGGTTCAAATCCAGTATCGCCCACCAGTCCAAGTTCGATGCGCGCAATTCTATTTTGGCTTGCTGCCATAGTAAGTGTTTATTTACTGCGGCAAAAGGCCCTGGAGGCACAATGTCGATGACCCGTCAGGCCCACATTGATGAAATAAAATGACACAGATAGCCAGAAATCTTGTTGAGGGTCAGCCAAGTTAATTAACCATGCCCGAGATGGTGAGGGTGGACCCTCCCTGCGGTCTGACTCTTATTGTGTACGCGCCGGTCACGAAAGTCGGGCTCAGAGGATCATAACTAGGATTTACGATTTGGTCCAGATCGAGCGTGACCGTGCACTGTCCCTCTGGAGCCAGTGTGGTGCTGCCGGTATTCATCCATAGCACATTATTGAGGGTGCCAGCCCCGGGGGTCGTCAGGCTGATGACGGTTGTATTCAAGCCTTCTGTGGCATCCATATTGGGGGTCATATCGATGGGGTTGCTTCCGGAATTCTGTACTGTGAAGGTGATGGCATTAACATAACCGAAGACAGCCGATATCTGCGGCGAGCCCACGAGTACCAGGCTGCCACCTCCGCTGCTCCCGCTGCCCCCGCTGCCGCTCCCGCCGCCAAAGCTGGTCATGAGGTCCAGGTCCATCACTGGCCCGATAGCGGGAGGTAGCTGCCGCTGGATGGTGATAGTGGAACCCAGCGACGGCTTGACCTGCAGGGTGAATGTTTGGTTGGCCGTCAGGTTATCGCTGAGAGACCCGGCGGAGCCCAGATCGGTCAGGTCAACTGAAATCTCGAACTGTTCGCCGGTTTCCAGCAGGTTATTACCGTTGTTAGCCCCTATGGGAACGAATGACCATTTCACGTTGTTGATATAGTCGTTATTGGTCTGGAGGCTGATGACGCATTTATTGTGGCCGCTGCCGTCATTGGGGGTCATGTCGATGGGCTGGCCTGCGATGGCATTCTTGACCGTGAATAGGATTGACCTGACATTGACACTGTCGTCACTCTTGGCCATGACCGAACCGGAAAGCTCCAGGTTGCTCCGGGCTTCGTTGAGGCCGGCGTAGATGGTTTCCTTGCCCCTTTCAGCCGAGAAGAGGCCTGCACTCAGTACGGCGTAGCCGAATACAGCCGCCACAGTTACGAAGGCGATCAGTATGATAGCGGTTTCCAGGCCGGTCATACCCTTCTGGTCATTCAACAAATTCTTCAATGCTTTCATTTGTTCATCATATAATACGTTGGTATTTTCTGAGGCAAAAGAACCGCGAGACATAAAAATAATGACCCATAAGTCCAATATAGATGCAAAAGCATAATAAAGAATTCAACCCGGCATAAGTTGCCGGGAACTGTGATGTCTTCCTGTCACTCTCAGTCTTAATTGGTCAAGCGTGATATTCTATAAGCAATTGTTGGAGCGCAGGGATAAGCTTTTTACTCTCAAGCAGGAGTTCGGGAACTGTCCAGAATGGCCCACCATTAATACCCTATACTTCCGGCCTTTAGCTTCCATAACCCTATGTAGCGCTGTTGCGGTCGAGATACGCATCCTTTTGAATTATGTAAATGCCGGTGTTAAAATTCCCTTGAAATGGCCGGTCGTTGCCGATGGCAGTTCAAATTCAGGCCGATTACCTTTGCCAGCTTGGTGGATATGCTGCTGCCGGGCTCCAACTTCACAGCCTGCGGGGTTGGCATCGAGCAGTTACCGGCCATCATGCAATCATGCCTGATGGGCGGCAATATGCGCGTGGGACTGGAAGACAATGTCCGAATGCCCAACGGCGAGCCGGCCAGGGGTAGCTGGGATCAGGTGGAATTGGCCGTCAAGATAGCCTCCTGCCTGGGCCGGGAGCCGGCAACTCCGGATGAGGTCAGGAAAATGCTGGGGCTCAAGATTTCAAAGAAGTGAGGGCAGTTGATATGGTTAAAATTTATGATTTGAGTGTGCCGACCGAGGACAGTCCCAGCGAGCCGCTGCCGCTGAAAGTGGAGCACAAAGGACACGAAGCCAGCCTGCCCCTCATGGAACTGCTGCTGGGTGGGAAAAAGGACGATTTGGCCGACGGGCTGGGATGGGCGGATGATGCCGTGTCGCTGGGCGCCCACGCAGGGACACATGTAGACGCCCCCTGGCACTACTCGCCCATGTCGGAAGGCAGGAAGGCGCGGACCATCGATGAGATGCCGCTGGAATGGTTTTATCACGAAGGCGTAGTGTTGGATTTCAGGTACAAGCCACAGGGTTCCGGGATCTCAATCGACGATCTAAAGGACGCGCTGAAAAAAATAAACTATTCTCTTAAACCGTGGGATATCGTTTTGATCCAAACCGGGGTGGACAGGCTGTGGGGAAAACCCGAGTATTTCTCTGCGGGCTGCGGCATGACTGAGGATTCCACTTTGTGGCTGATCGACCAGGGATGCCGCGTGATGGGCATAGACGCCTGGGGTTGGGACCGTCCCTTCGCCGCTATCAAAGAGGAATTCGATAAGACGCATTATAAAAAATTGTTATGGACGGCTCACAAAGCGGGCATCAGGAAGGAATATTGTCATATTGAGAAACTGGCCAACCTGGACAAATTGCCCAGGCCGTTCGGGTTCAAAGTAGCCTGTTTCCCGGTTAAATTGACCGGGGGTAGTGCCGGGTGGACGAGGGTCGCAGCTATTTTCGACCAGTAAATTAAACCGCCCTTGCGATCCTGTTCAGTCCCTCTTCCAGTATTGATCTGGGGCAGGCAATATTCATGCGCTCGAAGCCATCCTCTTTGCAGCCGAAGATTTTCCCCGGCTCAAGCCCCACCCTGGCATCATCGCGTATAAAATTGGCAAGCCTTTCGGGACCCGCTCCGCAACCCCTGAAGTCCAGCCACATCAGATAGGTGCCCTGCGGCTGTATCAGCTTCACGCCCGGCATATTGCGGGATAGGAAGCCGGCCAGGAATGAGATGTTGCCTTCGAGATATTCCAGCAACTTTGCTAGCCAGGCTTCACCGTGCCTGTAGGCGGCTTCGGTGGCGGCCACACCGAACATATTGGGAGAAGGGACTCCGTAGCTTCTGGCTCTATCTGTAAACCGGGACCTGAGCGCCGGATTGGGGATGACGATGTTGGAGGTCTGCAGCCCCGGCAGGTTAAAGGTCTTGCTGGCAGCCGTGCAGGTGATGGAGTTATCGGCGAACTGCTCTGAAAGAGTTGCAAACGGCACGTGCTTAAAACCCGGGTAAACTATATCCTCATGAATTTCATCCGAGACCACCAGGATTCTATTTTTCATGCAAATCTCGCCCAGTTGCCGAAGCTCAGCCTCTTTCCATACACGGCTTATGGGGTTGTGCGGGTTGCAGATTATGATCATCCTGGTGCGGGGGCCTATTTTTCGCTCCAGTTCTTCCAGGTCCATCACGTACTGCCTGCCTTCCAGCCTCAGGGGGTTGTCCAGTATTTCGCGGTTGCCGCAGGTTACGGCATGAAAGAAAGGGTAATATACGGGGGTCTGAAGGATAACCTGGTCGCCGGGTTCGGTGAAAGAATTGACCGCGACATGAAGCGCCGGGACAACACCGGGAGAGTAAGCTAGCCAGTCTTGCTTGATCTCCCAGTTGTGATGCCTCTTCATCCAGCCTATGACTGACTCACAATATGACTGTGGGATTCCGCTGTAGCCGAAGATGCCGCGATGTGCCACTTCACTCACGGCGTCGATGATCGGCTGAGCCGACCTGAAGTCCATATCTGCAACCCACATGGGCAGGATATCCTTAACGGAAAAAAATTTGTCCGTGTAGTCCCACTTGATGGAGTTGGTGTTACGGCGTTCGATAACCGAATCGAAATCGTTGACTATCATATTTTTATCCAGTGCAGAGGAATTGAAGCGGCTTCGATAATTGTACCACCACCGCTATCTTAATATAATAGACGGCGACGGGACAGGCAAGGGGTGAAATTAGATCATTTTCTGAAGTTGGTGTATTCTAAATTGAGTCCGGGAAAATAGTACTATACACCTATTGACATTAATGCTATTGGGGTGTACTTTAGAAAAAAATCAGGTGATAGAGATGAAAAAGCTGCTTTTGTTGATGGTGGCGGGCATTATGGTTTTGATGTCCTGCAACACGCCCGTACAAAACGAGAAAATAAAGGTGATCACAGAGGACTACCCTCCCTATAACTACGCCGATGCCCAGGGTAATATTGTGGGGCAATCTACCGATATAGTCAGGGCTGTTATGAGCAAGGTGGGTGATGATTCTCCAATCGAAATTATGGCGTGGGAGCAGGGGTACGCCAGGGCCCTTGAGCAGCCGAACGTTGCCTTATATTCAGTTGCGCGCACCGGGGAGCGTGAGCATCTCTTTATGTGGGTCGGCCCCATCGGGTCTTATGAGAACTGGCTGTATGCTAAAAAGGGTTCTGCCGTCCATGTAAACAGCCTGGACGGGGCTAAGACGGTGGGCAAAATAGCCGCCGTGAAAGATGAAGCGGGGCAGCAGGAACTGGCTGCACAGGGATTTATTAACTTCGTTTATACCGGCTCGACCGCAGACGGATTAAAGAAGCTGATGGCGGGAGAGGCTGACCTCTGGCTGGGCACCAGTGAGGGCATTGCCTCTGTAGCTAAAGAAGCAGGGGTAAACCCCGATGATCTGCAGCCGGCCGTCTACGTATACAAGGCTGACCTTTTTATGGCTTTCAACAAGAATACTGCCTTTTCCACGGTAGAAGCGTGGCAGAAAGCGCTTGACTTGTTGAAGTAGAACAATTGATGAATCAGGCTTCAGGGCTTGCGGATCGCCCGTTTTTCATCTGTTCGCTGTAGCGTGCGTAGCCGTTGCGGCCGCTTTGCTTAACATAGTACATGGCTATATCGGCATACTTGACCAGCGAGTTGAGATCCTCATTGTCCTCGGGATACACCGATATTCCGATGCTGATGGAAAGGTGAATATCGTTGGCATTAAAATTAAATGGAGTGGCTGCCGCTCTTATAATCCTGTGAGCAATGCGGTCCACTATCTCCTCGTTGGCGATCTCGGGCAGAAGTACCAGGAACTCATCGCCGCCCAGCCGTGATACCGTATCCACCTTTCTCACGGCATGGGTTAGCCTGGCCGCAATATCCTGCAGCACCTGGTCCCCGGCATCGTGGCCAAACGTATCGTTGACGGCCTTGAATTTATCGAGATCGACGATCATAATGGCCAGCTTTCTTTTATAGCGGGCGGCCTCGGCCAGGGCCACCCCTGCACGGTCGCTGAAGAGCGAACGGTTGGGCAGGCCGGTCAACGAATCATAGTATGCAATCTGTTTGATAGCCTCTTCGTTTTTCTTTCGTTCGGTGATGTCGTACAGGATCAGGACATGGCTGCGCGTGCCTCCGCTGCTTTGAAGCAGCGAAACATGCGTGCTGAAATAGTGAAGGCCGTCTTTTTGATCCAGCTCAATTTCGATATGTTCCTCACGCAGGTTTAAATAGTCGCCGCCTGCATTCAGCTGGTTTACGATCACCCCCGGCAGCGGTTGACCGTGGAGGTCAGACTGCTTCAAACCGGTAATATCGCACATGGCTTTGTTTATATCCACTAGGCGCCCCTTGTCGTCTACCACTGCGAACCCTTCATTCATAAGCTCGATAGCGGATTCACGTGCCACCGGCAAAACGTCGAGAAGCCCATGCCTGGAAATAGCGAAGGTCAGGCAGATAGCCGAAACGGCAAAAGCGGCGGGCGTCCAATCGGCTTGTGGAATCGGCAGAAAGGGGAAAAGATATTCAATATTGGCAATCGCCGGCACGGCGACGGCTATAATGAGGTAGATTGCCTGGTCTCGGAACAGGCGGGGCGGGCTGAACAGTCTATGGACCAGCACCAAAGTACCGGCAATCAGCAATGCATAGCTGTAGGTAACGAAAACCCAGAACCACAGACCGTATTGGCTGGCTACCAGCATAAAGGGGCCATCGATAGTCAAATGCATGTCATACAGCATCAGGTTATGGTATTTACCCGTCCAGAGCAGCACCAGTGTTACTAAGGGAATGATGAAAAGCAGCAATATTTTGCGCGGCGTCAACCAGCGGTCCGCATGGGTAAACTGCAAGGCAAAAATAAGCGCCATGACCGGCAGAGTGACGATACCCATATAGCTGATGTTGATGGCAATCAGCTTGCCTGCAATATGATTATTTATGAATTCTACGATGTAGCCGAACGACCACAGCATTACCGCTGCCAGGATCCCTATAAGGGGTTTTGCTCCGGGAGCAGGGTTGCGCGGCCATATATAGCCGATAAGAACGAGAGGCAGCGCAAACGAAAGGGCCAGCGCTGACATATAGAATAGCCAGACAGGATCAAGCGAGGTGTAAGGCATATGAGTGCCTATTATGTTATCACTATGATTTGGCTTTGGCTATCAAGGTATCCAATAGTGCGCCTGGACTCTGAATTATTTATGCAACCTTTTTGCAACTGTTGCGTTTTTTATTAAACTGTAAATGGCGGGCAGATGATAAGAACGGATATTTCGCCGGACGCATACTCGTTAAAGGCCGAGGAGGAACTGGTAAAACGGGCGCAGCATAGCCGTGAAGCCTTCGGCGAGCTGTACGAGCTGCATTACCAGAGGATATTCAACTATGCTGTCAAACGCACAGGCAATGTGCAGATCGCCCTTGATATAACATCGGTCACATTCCTGAAAGCTTTCAGCCAGATCAAAAAATACCGCTGGCGCGACATCCCCTTTGCGGCCTGGCTGTACAGGATAGCCGGCAATGAGATAAACGACCATTTCAGGAGGGAAGGCCGCCGGCCAGCCAGCATCGAGCAAATAGCCGAGCTGGCGGATACCACTGATTACATCGACGAGATCAATCAGGCGGAAGAAGAGCTGAGCAGGCACCAAGAGTTTCTGCTTCTGCGTCAGAAGCTGGCGGAATTGCCGCCCATGTATCAGGAAGTAATCGTACTCAAATTTTTCGAAAAGAAGAAAATACGTGAGATGGTGAAGATTCTGGGCAAAAAAGAAGGTACTATTAAGTCTTTGATCCACCGAGGTCTGGAAAAGCTGAAAGAAAAGATGCATTGATGCAACTATTTGTAAGGCAGAGCATTATATAAGTAAGAAGTCGTAGTCATGAAGAAAGAAGAACTGATAAGAAAGCTGGAGAATGCGGCGCTTCCTGACCTTTTGGTGGTAAGCCATAAGGAAAGGCTGAAGGTGCTGCTTCTCGAAAAACCAGCTACGCGGAAGGCCACAGGCGGCTCACCGGTAAGGCAGGTCGTATGGAATTTAACAGCCATTTTTAATTGGCTGAGGGCGCCGGCCTGGAGGGCTGCTGCTGCCAGCGCCATGGCCCTATTTGTAATAGGCGCGGCAGTTGCAGTCATATTTTATGTAAGTACCCCTTCCCCTTCTGCCATCGCCGCCAATATTGTCAAAAACGATCCCGGTATTCAGCAGAAACTGGGCGGGACCGGCGAGATAATAATAGTGCGTGTGGAAGTCAGGAACAGTATAGCCAGCGTGGTCTGCGGGCGCAGCGTGGGCGATTTCATCGAAGCCGATGTCGATATAAACGGCAGGGCGGTGGTCAGCACCAGGCGTTATGACGCAGTTTTTATACCTGAGCTGCCTGTTGAGGCCAGGGATAGCGCAATTAAAGTAGCGTTGTTAGATCCGACCGTTAAGGAGATGGTGGCCCAGGGCGGGCTCATCGGACGGGTAGTACCCATTTTTTCGTCAATATCAAAGATAACCATGGTCAACGGCAATATCTTGGAGGTCACCCCGGCTGCTTCACAGGCAGTGGTGCCAATTCTCTACAACGGGAAATCATGGCTGATAGAGGTCAATCTGGAAGAGAACAGAATAGAACACATAATCCAGCCACAGTCCAGCTTATCCCCTTATTTGGAAATCCACTATACAGATATAATTCTTTAGCGATAGAAAATCTCACTTTTTCAGGAGGATCATAGCATGTCTCTATTTAATAAATCAGCCTCATGGAGGCGCAATGGTCTGGTACTTACTGCAGTTGTGGTTATGATAGCCGCCGTGCTAATGGCCGGATGCGCCAAATACACAACTCCGAGTTCGCAGGCCAAACTGCCCGCAGCCACTGGCGCAGTACAAGTAACGCCTCTTTACGATGAAAACACGGTAGTATCCCTTTATGACCGGGCCATTCCGGCGGTTGTCCAGGTGGTATCCGTTATCGAGTCGCCTTTAAGCCAGATACCAGGCCCCTTTACGCTTGAGATTCCCAAGCAGGAGGGTCAGGGTTCCGGCTTCTTTATAGATGAGCAGGGACATATATTGACCAACTTCCATGTGGTGGACAGCGCCACAACGGTAACGGTTATTGCCAGCGACGGCACCAAGTATGATGCCAAGGTAGTCGGCACGGACCGCAATAACGACCTGGCGCTGCTGCAGGTCGATGTGTCCAAGGCTTCCAATTTAGCTTATCTCGTGCTGGGAGACTCGGCCAAAGTTAAACCGGGACAGATGGCAATCGCCCTGGGTTCTCCCTTCGGTCTGCAGGGTTCAGTCACGGTTGGAGTCGTCAGCGGGATCGGCAGGTCGATACCCGGGTCTTTCGCACGCAATATAACCAATATCATCCAGACTGACGCTGCCATTAACCCGGGCAATTCGGGAGGACCTCTGCTAAATTCCTCCGGTGAGGTCGTAGGTATCAATACAGCCATCGAGGCGTCGGCCAATGGAGTGGGCTTTGCTGAGCCTATCGATACCGCCAAGTCACTACTGCCGGAATTGCTTAAGGGCGGCTCCGTTAAAACCGCCTGGCTGGGTATCGAGGGCACACCCATAGACAAAGAACTGGCCGACAAGTTGAAGCTCACAGCCGACAAAGGTGTTTATGTGGTATCAGTTCTGACAGGCAGCCCCGCCGAGAAAGCCGGCCTGGTGCAGGGTGGCAAGGATGACCAGAGGGAACCTAAGGCGGGAGGCGATATAATAACCGCTCTGGATAATGTGCCGGTCATGAAAGTGGAAGATATGCTCACCTATTTCAACGGCAAGCGTCCGGGCGATTCTGTAACTCTTGCTGTCATTCGAGGCGGCCAGACTTTATCAGTGCCCGTAGTGCTGGGCGAATGGCCGGAGCAGCTGCCGACTTCATTGCTGCAGCAGCCGGGTCAGAGTGATAACCAGACCCCGAACCAGAATAACTTTCAATTCGGTCCCTATCAATTTCATATAAAATAATCTCGTTATTGACTAAAAGCATAAACCCCTCCGCCTGAACTGGCGGAGGGGTTTATTTATGCGTGATAAATCTATTTCTTGGGCTCTGCCGGCGCGGGGTTGACGACGCCTTTGCAAAGCTGCTCAGGGACCACCTTGAGCAACTCGTCCAGAGTCCAGAAGTCCTTGTCCTTGTTAATCTGAGAGGTGATCTGCGGCTCGGTATAAAATCCTATATTGTTGCCATTGATGAAGAAGCTGCGTCCGTTGATATATGCGGCTTCATCGGTTGCCAGGTAAACGACGATGGGCGGGATATGCTCGGGCTTGGAGGAGAATAACTGGGTGAAGTATTTGTCGACGTCCTCCTGTTTGGTAATGCCCTGGGCAGCGAGGCCCTTGGCGACTTTGGCCTTCAATTCCGGTGTCATGGTCAACCTGGTGCCGGCGTTGGGCCTTATGGCGTTGCAGGTTACGCCGTACCTGCCCAGGTCCAGGGCCACGGTACGCGTGAACCCTATGATGCCTTCTTTGGCCGCGCTATAATTGGCCTGGCCCAGGTTGCCCAATCCGGATATGGAGGAGGTGTTGATGATGCGACCGGACCTCTGCTGCCTCATATGGACGCTGGCGGCCCTGGTGCAGTGGAAGGTGCCGTAAAGATGGATTTTCATAACCAGGTCCCACTCTTCCTCGGTCATATTGAATAGCATGCGGTCCCTAAGTATACCGGCATTGTTTACCAGGATATCGATCCGTCCGAAAGCATCGATGGCCGTCTTGATGATATTGTCTCCGCCCTCCGGTGTGGCTACTGAATCGTAGTTGGGGACTGCTTTTCCCCCCATATTGCTGATTTCGCCGCATACTTCCGCCGCTGGGGTCTGCGATGCTCCCGAGCCATCGGAGGCTGCGCCCAGATCGTTGATGACCAGTTTAGCGCCCTCAGCTGCCAGTGCCAGGGCCTCGGCCCTGCCTATTCCTCGCCCTGCTCCCGTCACAACGGCTACTTTGCCCTTGAGTCTATCGCCCATCTGAATACGCTCCTTATAATTTATTTCTTAACCAGAGTCCTATTTTACACCACCCTCATGATGCCTGCACAGCGGACTCTTTAAAATACGAGTAGTCGGGAAAAATCGGGGTAATTACTTTAAACCGTCCGGAAGTCACGAATGCTATCAATATGGGGATGCTTCTGGAGCTATATGATACTGTACATAAGCTGGACTGGGCAGATGAAATCAGTGTACTTATCGTCAAAGGGGCGGGCAGGGGGTTTTCTTCGGGTTACGATATAGATGAGATCGTTAAACGCGACGAACTGCCGCCGCACCGGGTATTATGCGCGATGTCGATGTGCTGCGTATTTACGATGGAATCAGGAAATGCGCTATGGCGATCATTGCGCAGTTGCACGGATTCTGTTTGAACGGCGGTACCGACATCTGCCATCAGCTCGACTTTGCCATAGCGGCCGATGATTGTGTTATCGGATATCCGACTATGCGCTCCATGGGCGCCAGCGTGGCCAACATGTGGCTTTACCACATGGGACCGCAGTGGACCAAGTACATGATGATGACCGGAGATTCTATTTCCGGATCATTTGCGGAAAAAATCGGTTTCGTCATCAAGTCGGTGCCGGCGGACCAACTTGAAAAAATGGTCATGGATTTTGCCGGGAGGCTGGCCAATGTGGATAAGAAGATACTCTCTGCACACAAGAGGCGTGTAAATACAGGTTTGGAACTGATGGGCTGCCGCCGCTCGATGCTGGACTATGGGTCATTAAGCGATTGCTTGACCCGCACAGCCGACACCGTTCAGGGAACGTTGGACAGGACCGGGGGCCTGGGCCTTGAAGCTCTGCTGAAAGAGGTCAACCGGGGCTTTAAGCCTCAGAAAGCCCCCTTCGAGCCGCAGGACTCATAGGCTGCGGCCGCTCATTCTCCTCGGGATTTAAGCAGGCTGCCCACCTCCTGCGGCAACAGCTTTCTGCACTCTCCCTCCTTAAGGTCGCCCAGCTTTAAATTGCCTATCCTGACCCGCTTGAGATCCCTGACAAGATAGCCGAGATAAGCAAACATACGCCTAACCTGGCGGGTGCGCCCTTCGTGGATAACGATACTATAATTGTAAGGAGGGTCATAGCTGATTTCCCTGACGGTGGCGGGCGACGTCAGGCCGTCATCCAGCAGCAGCCCCTTTTCCATCTTTTCTTTCTCGTGCGGGCTGAGCTTTCCGCCGACGTGAACGAGATATTCCTTTCCCATCTCGAATTTGGGATGCGTCAGCCGGTAAGTCAGATTGCCATCGTTGGTCAGCAGCAACAGTCCCGTCGTATCCTGGTCCAATCTCCCCACGGGGTAAATTCCCAGGCCTCGGAATTCGGGCGGTAATATATGCAATACGGTCCTGCGACCCCTGTCATCGCTGGTTGTAGTAAGCAGCCCGGCAGGCTTGTTCAGCATGAGCAGGATCTTCGCCGGATGGTGGGATTTCAGGGGTTTGCCATCGCATGTGATTTCGTCGAATTCCGGGTAAACGGGCATGGTGTAGCTTGTAGCGGCCTTGCCGTTGACGGTAATGCGGCCCAGCTTTACGGCGGCAACCGCCTGGCGCCTGGCGCCCACACCGGCTTCAACCAGGAACTTGTGCAGCGGGATAGATTCCATAGCAGGATAAATTGTAACACGGCCGGCAACACCCGTTTATTTGCTTTTGCCCTGCAGGTAGTCGATCATAACGGGCGTGACCAGTGGCACAACATCTCCGATCATGTGCGGCATGAGCGAGTCCATCACTTTGGGCATCATCAGCGGCATCTGCTCCGCCATGTAGTCGGGCATGGGGATCATCTCGCCCACCAGGTTGAGCATCCTGGGCATCACTTTGGGCAACATCATGGGCAGCAGCAGGGGGAAGAGGATGGGGAACATGGGTTTCATCAGGTTGAGCGCCCCGGGTATCTTGCCCATGAAGCGCATCATGGGGCCCATGCCGAAGGGCATGGCGTCGATCAGCTCCGGCCACATCTTCCCCATCAGGTCAGCGAAGCCCTGCGGCGTCATAAGCGCGATCATGCCTTCGAAAACAGCCCATTGCTTCTTAACTTCAGGGTTGGGGTCGGGGAAATCAAATCCCATCCTCGAGCAGCAGAAACGTGCCAGGTCAGATATCTCCATGTTGATCTTCTTCTTATCTGCAGATACGCGCAGTTGAAACTGGCAGCAGGGGCATAGCGCCAGGATCTTCTCGGCGCCCACTTCCTGCGCCTCTCCAATACGGCACTGGCCTATATCGGCCGCTACAGGCGGGTCCTTGATCAACGTAAGCACGCTGCCGCAGCAGTGCGCAGCCTCCCGGTTATAGGGCATCTCAACGAAGTCGACGCCCGGTAGGGCCTTTATCAGCTCACGAGGCTCATCGTACACGTGCGAGACACGGCCTATATGGCAGGAATCGTGCCAGGTGACTCTGACCGGGCCTTTTCCCGTGTCGGGGAACTTAAATTCTCCGGACTTAAGCCTGTCGGCCACAACCTCGCTGTAATGTCTGACAGAGATGCCGAAATCTATACCCAGCTTCTCGGCCCAGGTGGGGTAAACGTGCCTCCACATCATGTCGCAGGCCGGGCAGGACGTGATGACCGAATCCGCACCCGATGCTTTGACTGCGGCGATATTGTGCTTCATGGTCTCGGCGAATACATCCCACTTGCCTGCCACCAGCATGGGCGTTCCGCAGCAGTTCTCTATCTCGCCCAGGTAGGTGAAATCTACGCCGGCCTCGTCCAGCAATCTCACGCTGGCCATGCCGATATCGTGCTCAACATAGCTGGCGGTGCAGCCGGCGAAATAAACGTTCCTGGACTTTACACCGACGCCGTGTTTAGCTTTGAGGTCTTCGGGGAACCAGCG
>JBEKVW010000005.1:0-40968 GCA_049513695.1 Dehalococcoidia bacterium
TTTTTACCTTCATGCGAGCAGACAAGTTAATGCCTAGGGGAGATTACGAGGTAAAGCTGTATTTCGACAATAAATACCAGAAATCCGCCACGTTCAAAATACAGGGCAATGCGTCTGCGCCGGCAGCCATTGTGAGCGAAGCAACTATGTGCTCGGCCATTGACCTGCTGACCAACAAGCCAATCGATAAAATCGATACCTTCCCCAATGATGTCTCCAAGATATTCTGCTCCTTCAAAGTCAGCGGGGCCGGTGTAAATACCGTACTTAAAGGACACTGGGTATATGTAGGCGGCGAAATTCCGGCCCTGGCAGGCAAGACTATTAATGATAGCTCTACCCCCGCGGAGGGCAGAGATTATATAAGCTTTTCCATAGCTGTGCCAACCGGCAAACTCTTCCCCAATGGTGAATATGATCTCAAGCTACTGGTGGAAGACCAGGAAGTGGCGGACCTGCCCTTTAAGGTTGCGGACCCCGCATCCATCCCAGGGCCCTTTTTCACAGGTATGTCGACCTTTGCTTACTCGGGTTCGGATAACAATACGATTGCTTTGACTGCGCAGTTCCAGGCGGATGCCCCGCAGGTCAACCTGCTGATTAAGGCCTACAATGTGCCAACAGGTTCAACCCTTGACATTCAATGGATCGTTGCTAAAAGCACCGACCAATCCCTGATCGATCAGGTCGTAAAAGAGGAAAAGTTACAGATCCACGGCTCAGGCCCCATCGTCAGTTCGCTTATCAGCCGTTCAGGCCCCTTTGTCACAGGCGACTATCAGGTCAAACTGCTGGCGAACGGTGTTGAAATAGCCACAGTTCCATTCAAGGTACAATGAAGGAGTACGGCACATGAAAATGGGCGTTACAGTCATTCTGACCTCGGTATTGATTATAATTGCGGCTTTAGCGGGCTGCAGGCCTGCCATACAGGCGGACCGGGACACCCTGTTCCAGGTATCAACTATCAGCGCACTGATGCAGGGCGTTTATGACGGAGGCATGACGCTCGGTGAGCTCAGGCCTTACGGTGATTTCGGAGTCGGCACCTTTAAAGACCTGGATGGTGAGATGCTGTTACTGAACGGAAAATTTTACCGGGCGCAGCTTGACGGCAGCATTATTAGTGTGCCGGACGACACCATAACACCCTTTGCGGAGGTGACTTTCCTGGATAATGATGTGATAGTGTCGCCGGATAAGACCATGAATTTGAGCCAGATGCAAGCGTACATAGACAGCCAGCTACCCAGCCTGAACCTGTTCTATGCTATCAAGGTCGAAGGCTGGTTCAGCTACATGAAAACCAGGAGCGTGCCTGCCCAGACTCAGCCTTACCCAACTTTAACCGAAGCAGTTAAGCACCAGCAAGTCACGGAGTCCCGTGATATCGAGGGCACCATAATCGGCTTCAGATGCCCGCCCTATATAGACGGGGTTAACGTACCGGGATACCATTTCCATTTCATCGATAAGGACTTGAAGAAGGGGGGACATGTGCTCGACTGCCAGACCTCGGATATCAAAATAGTAATCGATAATACTGCCAATTTCATTATGGAGTTGCCGGGCAATAAGCACTTTTACCAGGTGAACCTGGGGCAGTCAGATCAGCAGGGGCTTAACCAGGTGGAGAAGGGCAAGTAAACGGCAGTTTACCGCCGCTTTGACTGGCACTATAAGGTGAAGTAAACTCACATAGTATGCCTAAGAAGAAGAAACTCAAGCCTTCATGGTTGGATAATCTGAAGATCAGCGCTAAACGGGCGCTGGGTATGAAAATCATTCTTTGCGATTCCTGCCGGTATGATTGGAGGGGCACCTGCCATCAGCCCGCCCGCCCCAATGCCGTGTGGTGCCCCGACTACAGCAAACGCGGCAGCTAGCCTTATCAGCCTAGCTTAGCCCGATCGGCGGCGCCTGAACGACCCTGAGGGGTATTCGGGTCATCTCATGTCCTTCCACCAGAGCATGAATGGAGTAGGACCCGTATCTGGGGAATTCCACATTGTCGAAGCGCATGGCGATGCGGCCCGTGCTCTCCGTGCCGGAAGGTGGCCTGGGTATGGTGATCTTGCCTTTTAGAGGCGGGATGATCTCTTTGCCGTCCTCATCTATCATGTGCACTTCGAAGTTCTTATCGCCCGCCTCTACCACTGTGGCGCGCATCTGGATAACCAGGAAGAAGGTCGGGTGCCGGGTCGGCACCTGCTGGGCAACGATGGTGTCGAAGCCGATGCCCAGGGCGTTGATCTTATTGGTGGCCTCGGCGTAGTCGCAGATAAAAGAGAAATCCACCTGCATTACGCTGTTATTCTATCATGTTCGGCAGGGACATATTTCCCGTTCAAACCCGCGGACTCAAAATATACTGTTTCGTTGACGGCACATATAGCTGATGTTATCATAAGTCCAACGCAGCGGCTATGACGGGAAGGATATGGACAGTCAGCACGGTTTATATTTCATAATAATCTTTATTTGTCTGCTTTTATCGGCCTTCTTTTCCAGCGCGGAAGTAGCCGTCATCTCCATGAGCAGGATACGTGTGAAGCACTTGCTCAGCAACGACGTCAAGTTTGCGGACATACTGGAAAGCTTCAAGCAAAACCCCGGCATTTTCCTTTCAGCCATTCTGCTGGGCAATACGCTGGTTAATATCGCCGCCGCCTCCATGGCTACCATCATCGCCGTCAGCCTGTTTAAAGAGCAGTTGGGCGTGGTGATTGCGACCATCACCATAACAGTAATCATCCTGGTATTTTGCGAAGTTATCCCTAAAACCATAGCATCGCATAATAACGAAAAGCTGGCGCTGGCCTATTCAATCCCGGTGCAGCTTTTAATCTGGATCCTTTACCCCTTCGTCTGGGTATTGAGCAAGATCGGGGCCGGGTTCACACGTATAGTATCGGGAGAGGAGGAAGCCAAGCTGACGGTGGACGAGGCGGAGATCCGCACGGCCATCGACGTGGGCGAGGCCGAGGGCGTTTGGAAGGATACCGAAGCCGATATGATACACAAGGCCCTTGAGTTCCCCGACCGGCCGGTGAAAGATGTGATGCAGCCGCGCACTGAGATTTCATTTATCGAAGAGGGTACCAGGCTCGATGAGTTCCTTAAAATATACAGCGACCATCCTCATTCTAGGTTCCCCGTCTTCAAGGAGACGCCCGATAATGTGACCGGCATGCTGACCACCAAGGATGTCCTGATGGCCATAGCCAGGAGCTCTATAGAAGTGACGGACTCCGTGGACCTGCTGGTCAGACACGCCTATTTTGTGCCGGAGACCAAACGCCTGGGCGAGATGCTGGCCGAGATGCGCGACAATAATTTCCACATGGCTATCGTCATAGATGAATTTGGAGGTGTGGCCGGCATAGCCAACCTGGAGCACCTAGCCGCCGAGATCATGGGCAGCATCGGCGACGAGATGACCACCGATGAAAAAGAGATAACCCCCATCGATGCCAATACCAACGAGATAGACGGAGGCCTCAGGGTGGAAGAGGCGAACGACCAGCTCGACCTGGACCTGCCTCTGGGGGAGTACGATACAGTGGCCGGGTTTATACTTAGCCACCTGGGACGCATACCCAAGCAGGGCGAGCATTTTAAGTTCCGCGATCTGAAGATGGTGATTACGGAGATGAAGGATAGGAAGATCGAGCGGATCACTATTACCAGGGAAAAGAATGCACCGCCTGCGCCTTAAATTCAGCCGCGGCGAGCAGCTCAAATACCTTTCACACTTGGACCTGATGCGATTATGGGAGCGCGCGCTGCGCCGTGCCGGACTGCCTGCCGCCTACTCCGAGGGGTTCAGCCCGCATCCGAAGATCTCGCTGGCCTCGCCCCTGGCCGTGGGTGTGACCAGCCGTGCTGAATTGATGGACGTTTTCCTGAACAGTACCGTCTCCCCCAGGAATTTCATGAAAAAGGTGACGCCCCAGCTTCCGGAAGGCATAGAAATCCTGGAGGTTGTAACTGTGAATGTTCAGTCCCCTTCGCTGCAGTCGCGCCTGCGTCAGGCGGAATACCTGGTTGAGCTGGAAACCGATAAGAACGCTGAGCAAATAACAGCGGAGATGAAATCCTTGCTGGCCAAGGACAATTTGCCCTGGCATCATTCCCGCGACACCGGAGAGCGGTTCTACGACCTGCGCCCCTTGATCGAGGACCTCTGGTTGATCGAAGTAAAAGAAACCTTATGCCGCATTGGCATGCTGCTGCGCTGCGACGGTTCCGGGACCGGCAGGCCCGAGCAAGTGGCCAGGGCATTGAATTTTACGCAGCCACCCACCTGCATTGTACGCACTAAACTTATCTTCGCATGAACCATCTCTCACTATTCACTGATTGCGAGCGCCTCGGTTTAACCATATAATAAACCGTCGGCAGACTACAGCATTCAAGGAGGAGACCCATCAGGCTCTATCTTATACGGCACGGCGAGACGGTCTGGAACAAGCAGAGGATCATCCAGGGCAGCGGTAGCGATACCGAATTGAGCGAGACCGGCAAAATGCAGGTCGAGAAGCTGGCCCTGGCCGTGAAGGACGTGCCGTTCTCGGCTATATATTCCAGTCCCATGCAGCGCGCCATGGAGACCGCCGGCGCAGTTGCCGGTCATCATGGCATGGAGGTCCGTCCGGAGCCTGACCTGAGGGAAATACACGTAGGCGAGCTGGAAGGCATGTCCCTGGAGACCTTTGCCAAAGGTTTCCCACAGTTCCTGGTGGACTGGCAGACCAAAGGCGAGGATATCAACTTTAACGGCGGCGAAAAACTTGGGGAGTTCAGGGACAGGGTATGGTCGGCAGTTGAAAATATAGTTAAGTCCAATCCGGGGGGCACAGTGGCCCTGGTCTCGCACTATTTCGTAACGGCAACCATCGTCTGCACGGCGTTGGGGCTTCCTTTAACCAATTTGGTCAGGATCCGCATTCAACCCAGTAGCCGGACCATCCTGGACTTTGAGGACGGGTGTGATCCCCGCCTTCTGCTGCTAAGCGATATCTGTCATTTAAGGGAGAAGTGATTTGCCTGCCGGTGCCATCAGCCTCCCTAAAAGCGTCAGCAGTTTTGTACGGCAGTACGGCCTGCTGTCCGGGGGAGAGAAGGTGCTGGTGGCGGTATCCGGCGGGCCGGACTCGGTGTGCCTGCTCCACGTTTTAAACAGCCTCAAAGACGAGCTTGGCATTCAGCTTCACGTAGGGCACCTTGACCATAGCCTGCGCGGTGAGGAATCCGATGCCGACTCGCAGTATGTTTCCGACCTGGCTGGAAAACTGAATCTGCCCGTCACCGTCGGGAAAAAAGATGTGCGTGCGCAAAGCATCCAGGGCAAGATTTCGCTTGAAGAAGCTGCCCGTGAAGCCAGGTACAGGTTCCTGGATGAGACCGCCCATCAGGTCGGCGCCTCCAGGGTCGCAGTGGGGCACACACACAACGACCAGGTTGAAACCGTCCTCATGCACTACTTGCGTGGCACCGGCGTACAGGGCTTGCGAGGGCTGAGGCCGGCCGTTCCTATGCCCTACGGCAAGAAGGAAGACGGCACTTGGGTCATCCGTCCCCTGCTCAATCTTACCAGGGAGCAGACGGTAGAATATTGCAACTCCCATGACCTGAAACCGCATAACGATTCAACCAACGAGCAAGCCAGCTTTCTGCGCAACCGCATCCGTCTGGAGCTCCTGCCGCTGCTGAGGCAGTATAATCCCGACATAGATGATGCCCTCACGCGGCTGGCTGACCTGGCCGGAGAAGATGCTGATTTATTGGATGCGCAGGCTGCTGTTGCCTACGACCAGACGGCCAGCGCCGAAGGCTGCCTGACCTGTTTGGACTCGGGCAAGCTGCGCGGCGCTCCTCTTGCTCTGCAACGGCGCGTTTTCCGCATTGCACTGGAGCAAGCCTACGGGAGCCTTAAGGATATCGAAGCCCAGCACGTCAACGCCCTGGTGGACCTGTTGCTCGGCGCTACCGGCAGGTGCGTGAGCCTGCCCGGAGGCGTTACTGTCACCAATGAGCGCAGCCGCATGGTAATAGCTAAACTGGGAGACCCGGTCTGCCCCTGGCCCGTTTTAACTCAGAGCTATGATTTGAAAATTCCCGGCGAAACGAAGCTGCCGGGCTGGGATGTCACGGCGGAGGTCATCGGCGAAAACTACTACCGGGACGATGATATATTCAGTGCCAGCCTCGATTTAAGTAAGGCCGGCAGGTCGCTCACGGTCAGGAGCCGCAACCCCGGCGACCGCTTCAGGCCGCTGGGCATGGAGCACAGCCGCAAGCTGCAGGATTTTATGGTCGACGCAGCCATACCTCGCTCGTGGCGAGATACCGTTCCGCTGGTATGCTCACCCTCTCAGATCGTGTGGGTGGTTGGCTGGCGGATCGACGACCGCGTTAAGGTGACGGGCGGCACCGGGCAGGTGCTTCGCCTGGAATTCCACCGTGCAAGCCAGGACTCATAATGACCAAAGACAAATACGGCGCAGGGAAAATTAAGAAGCTTGATATGAATATGGAGCTTGACCTGCATGCCATGACAGTGGACGAGGCACTGCCCCTGTTGTACGACTACCTGAATGACGCTTTCCTGGCCGGACTGAAAGAGGTCCGCATCGTACACGGAAAAGGTACGGGAACGCTCAGGCAGGCGGTCATGCGCGAGCTCAAAAAACATCCGCTGGTGAAGTCCTTCCGCATCGGAGGCCGCTTCGAAGGCAGCACCGGTGCCACGGTGGTACTTCTCTAGACTCAAGTTGGTTTAAATAAAGGGGGCGCACAATTTGTGCGCCCCCTCTTCTATCGTGCTTAAATCGTGTTCTTTACTGTGTTATCGTGATTTTGGCGAAGCCGGGCCTGTACCCGTTTTTGTAGACGGCTATTTCGTACTGGCCCGCCGAACTGAAAGTATATACAACCTGCCCGTTTGAGTCGGTATTACTCTCCAGCGTTCCCTTCCCGTCATCACCCCTGTTGGACCAGGGCGCCTGTGCACTAGTGTTATTGTCCACGCGCTGAACCGGTTGCCCCGACTCTTTTTGAATCCTGTTATCCTGCGGGATGTACTTGCCGCTCTCCCAAATTCCCATGCGGTTTCCCTTGCCGCCGAACAGGTCGCTGTGGTTGTTCTGAGAGTTAGAAATGGTTGGCGTTAACTTTTTAACTTCGGCGCCCTTGAGCGTCAGGATGTACACTGCGGCCCCTGATAGAGGCGTGGCGTTATCGGACACTGTGATAGTGACCTGTTGACCGGCAGCAGATGACTGCGGGGCAGAGATTGTGAGCTGCTGCATGCCATGGTTCGGCCTGGTATTGTTGTCGGAAGTTGCCACAGACAGCATGGAGTAGCCCGGTGAGTAGTTATCGCTGACGGCCATGAGAAAGTAACGGCCGGCGATGGAGAACCCGTAAGACACCTGTCCCTGGGCATCAGTAGTCCCCAGCAGGATGCCTGACTCCTTAATGCCCGGTATGGAGATCGACCAATTGTCACTGCCGGACTTATTAAATTTATCTCCAAATAGCCCGAACTCCTTATCAGGGCCTGAAGCAAAGCTGTTGCCCTCGAACCGCCGTGCGTATAGCTGCGAACCGAGAACCGCCTGCCCGCTTTCCTTCTCCGTTACGATGAAAGTGGCCGTCTCATTTAAAGCCGCTGACGATGGTGACTTTATAGCCAGCGCTTTTTCAGGGGCGGATGTTACCGTCGAACGTGAAAAACCAGGCATAAAACCATCTTTAGTTGCTGCCAGCACAAAACGCCCGGCCTCTGTAAACTGGTAAACCAGGGTGCCGTTATCGCCGGTAGCGCCGATCAACGTCCCTTTGGACTCGATGAGCGTTGCATACTCGGCGATCAACGTTGTGTAATTTTCGCTGCCCCGCCTGATAAACATGTCATCGGCTTTGATTGAATACACTGAAGCTCCGGATATTTTATCGTGCCCGCGTTTGTCGAAAACGGCGATATTAACTGATTGACCCAACTCCACCCTATTGGGTACCTTAATCGCCAATGCCGCCGGAAATGACGTCGCGGGTTTTTCTTTATCTCCGGAATCTGCGATAACAGGCGCCGTAGCGGGTATAATCGTCACCAGCGCCAGAGCAAACATAAGAATACTCGAAAATATGCGGTTCAATTGATCCCCCCTGTTAAAATTGCGGTGCCAAACCTCTAAAATTCATATTTGTACCTCCCCTGTGTTTTCATGTTAGTAATAACGCTGCGGAAGGGAAAAGGGTTTAGTTTGGGCTCGTGGCAGTGCTTGACAGGATATCTGTCAACTGCCATAGTATATAGAAGCAGGTCTATTTTAATAAATGAGGCGAGGGTGGTAATCGATGGCAAGCCAAACTGAAGGCACTGAACTGGTCAAAAAACATAAAATACTGGCCTGTACCGGCGAACTAATATTTACAGGTACTTTCGTATACGGGTTTGAGCAGCGCCTGATAGATGCCATGAACGAGGGTGTTAAGAGTGGCGCCTCAACCAAGATCGTGAAGTTCGTTCCCCTGGAAGAAGTGACCATGACGACCCGAAAGGGCGGCGATCACCATTTCAGCCAAATATATTTAGCCAAAAGCAATATTATCTTTATAGCTCAGCACCCCGGCATAAGCCGCGATAAGCCGCTGAGCACCTATCCCTTCAGGCCCAAAACGCCCGTGGGGGTAACGATTTACGCGGCGCAGATATACGTCGCGCAGGTCTATGCCGCCCCCTATATATTGAAAGGGAAGCTTTACATCGATACGTGGGGCCAGGTTGCCGACGCCATTGAAGGCTCGGCGAGTTTCATCCCGCTGACGCAGGTGGAAATCGAACCCGCCCTGCCGGGCGGCGCCTCTAAATTCGACTTCATGGCTATCAACACCCAGCGCATCATCAGTATCAGCGAAGACCCGGGATCGTAGAGGTCAATAGCCTTTAAACTCGTTTGGGTGAACGTGAGAAAATTTATAATCTCCGACCTGCATATAGGCCATCCGCAGGCACTGTACTTTGCCATGGACGAGCTCGTCAAGTACATCCTCCAGAATGAACAGGCGGGCGATAGTATCTGGGGGTTGGGGGACTGGTTCCACCTCAATGAAATGGGCCTGGAACTTTGTATGAAACACCCGATGACTACGAAATTTCGTGACCTTGCCGTAAGAATCCCCACCAGGCTCGTACCCGGCAACCATGATAGGAAGCTGGCAATGTACTATGACAATCCCGACCAGGTCAATCCCATCAGCCCCATTGAAATAATCAAGCCGTTCTGGCGTGACGGGTTCTACTATTGCCACGGCCACGAATTCGACCCGGCCGTCAAGTATATAGGATCGTGGCTCCCCTCCTTCTGGGACCGTTTCCTGCGCAAAAAAACACCCGGGGAATTGAAATCGGAGACCTTGACTGAGGAGTACCTGTTGGCTGTTGCGCTGGTCCATACAAGAGCTCTTTTAGAGCTCCCCAAAAAAGCTCAGGAAGAAGGCCAGGAATGCAGGGGAATCGTAATGGGGCACACGCATCTTGCGGTTATACAGCAAGCGCCGGAGCTGCCCTATCTGGTAAGTGACGGTGATATGAGGCATAGCGCCAGCTTCGCTGTTCTGGACGACGGCGGGTTCCACTTGATGTGCTGGGACTATAAGCTTAAGAAATGGCACGAGTCCTCCAGCTTCAAGCCCTGATGTTGCCGCCAAATTGACAATAGCAGGAAATATATTAGATATTTCCTTTTTTGACTCAGTATTTTCCTTCTTTGCTTAACCCTGTGTTACCATATATAGCTACTAAATTCTGATAATAATATGACTGACAGCTATGCAGTATCCTGGAGTGGCGGCAAAGACGGCTGCCTGGCCTTGTACGAGGCGCAGTGCGGCGGGTTAAATATATCCCACCTTGTCAACATGGTGAACATGGATCCCAACAGGGTGCGCTTGCACGGCAAAGACCCTAAATTGATCCAGCTCCAAAGTGAGGCTCTCGGCATCCCGCTCGTTCAGATAGAGACCACCTGGAAGGGTTACGAGCAGGACTTTAAATCGACCCTCTTGAAGCTGAAGCCGCTGGGCCTGAAGGGAATGGTCTTCGGGGATATCTATCTGCAGGAGCACCTGGACTGGGTAAACCGGGTCTGTGGCGAGATCGGCATTAAAGCTCTGGAACCCCTGTGGAAAGGGGATACTGAGCATTTATTTGATTCCTTTGTGGATGCCGGCTTCGAGGCCTCCATAGTCAGCGCCAGGTCTGAGCTGGTCGATCGGGAATGGATCGGGCAAAATCTCGGGAAGCCGTTTGCAGAGTATATGCGGCAAAAGGGCATCGACTTCTGCGGCGAAAAGGGCGAATATCACACGCTGGTAAAGTACGGCCCGCCTTTCCGCCGCCGGCTGGTATTTGAGGAAACCAGTGTTGCGGAACAGGACGGCTACTGGCTTTTAGATATAAGAAAATACCGGTTGGAATAGCCTTCACCGGGGCATATTAATATGACTGTCGTGCAACAGGTATAATCTTGTTGCATATAAAGGCAAAAAGGAAAATAACTAATGACAGCTGATAAATTCCTCCCGTTATTTTATGCCCATTCGGTGGCCCTGGTGGGCGCCTCCAACGATCGGCGTAAGTGGGGCTATGTAACCCTGAAACATCTGGTCGACGGCGGCTTCGGCGGCCGTATCTATCCTGTTAATCCTAGCGAAAACGAAATACTGGGCCTCAAGGTCTACAAAAGTATCGACGATCTGCCGGAAACGCCTGATGTGGTTGTGATCGTAGTACCTCCTCCCGCCGTCCCAGCCGTTATGAAGCAGTGCGTAGGCAAAGGGATAAGATCCGGGATTATCATCACCGCCGGCTTTGCCGAGTTGGGCAGCGATGGCGCCCGTATACAGCAGGAGATAGCCGAGACGGCACGCGCGGGCGGGATGGTTTTTGTGGGGCCTAACTGCAATGGCGTCATGAGCCCCTGGAACAGGCAGTACGTGCAGTTTACGTCCTTTTTGGTTCCACCTGGCCCCATAGCGGTGGTAGCCCAGAGCGGCAATGTGATGGACTCGCTGGCGCGCCAGGTCATGTTGCATGGTCAGGGCTGCAGCGTGTGCATCGCCAGCGGCAACGAAGCCAGCCTGCATATAGAGGACTACCTGGAATACCTGGCGCGTGACCCTCGCACCAAAGTTATTTTATCTTACATCGAGGGATTCAAGGACGGCGACCGCTTTATCAAAGTGGCGCGTGAAGTCACTAAAAAGAAACCCATTGTGATGGTCAAGGTGGGCAGGACACAGGCGGGGGCCACTGCTGCAGCTTCGCATACCGCCTCCATTGCCGGCTCCGATGTTATTTTCGATGTGGTCTGTAAACAGGCGGGCATAATCAGGGCAAGTAGCCTGGATGAGCTGGTCAATATCGGCCTGGGACTTCTGCGTCAGCCGCTGCCCAAAGGGCGCGGCCTGGGCATAGTCACGGCGGGTGGTGGATGGGGTGTGCTGGCCGCCGACGCCTGCGCTGCGCTGGGCTTTGACGTCGTTAAATTGCCGGAAGCAACCATCGAAGAGCTGGATAAGCTGCTGCCGGCCTGGTGGAACAAGGGCAATCCGGTGGACCTGGTGGCAGGCGTGGCAGGCGATAATATTTTCAAAGCCATCGAGCTCGTCATGCAGGTGCCATCGGTAGACTCAATGATGTTTTTAAGCATCATGCCTGCCCTCCGGGTAAGGGGATTCGATGCGCCGCGGGAACAGGAAGCCAGGGAGAAATGGGGCAAGGATATAACCGCAGCCGTGATAGAGGCCTTTGAACGTTTAAACGGGATTGCCGATAAATATCATAAGCCGCTGGTAGTGGCCAATGAATATATGTGGGCTACGGGGGTCGAGCAGGCGGAGATCGTCTATGCCCTGGGGCAGCATAACGCCGTCTGTTACCACATGCCTCACGAAGCGGCTGCCGTGCTGGATGCAATGGTAAAATACAGTGATTATCTACGCGGAAAAGCGCATTGAACAACTGTGGCCTTGCAGTTAACTGGACGTCGGATGAAACCAGCTTCGGAAACATTTGGCAGTATGTGAGTTGATAGTGGATATCATCGAGGGCAGAAACCCGGTAATAGAGGCGCTCAAGGCCGGACGGCCGATCAGTAAAATATTGCTGGATAAGAGCATCCGAGCACACGGGTCCGCCGATCAAATAATCCGCCTGGCCAAAATCAAGGCTATTGAAATCGAGTATGTCGATAAGCAAGTTATGGACAGGCAGAGCTCAACGGGTTCCTACCAGGGGGTCATGGCCCTGGCAGCGGCTAAAAAATACATCGGCCTGCATGACCTGCCGGCGATTTCAGAGGCGAAGAAGGAACCTGCTCTCTATCTGGTGCTGGACGGCATCGAGGACCCGCACAACCTGGGGGCGATTTTGAGGACCGCCGACGCTACAGGGGTTCACGGCGTTGTCACCCGGGAAAGAAGGGCGGTGGGCATCACCCCGGCGGTGGCCAAGGCCTCGGCTGGCGCCGTAGAATATGTGCCGGTGGCCATGGTATCCAATATCGCCCAGGCCATTGAGACGTTGAAGAAAAACGGCGTCTGGGCTGTTGGGATAGATATGGCGGGCGAGACAAATTACAGCAGCGTGGACTTTAGACTGCCGACGGCCATCGTTATCGGGGGAGAGGGGAAGGGGCTTTCGGACCTGGTCAGAAAGCGCTGCGATATAACCGCTTCCATTCCCATGAAGGGGCACATTTCATCGCTCAATGCTTCCGTAGCGGCTGCGGTGGTCATGTACGAGGCGCTCAGGCAGAGGACGCCTCAGCAATAAAATGGGCGGATTTACCGGCCAGCTGATATTGCCTTAGAATGCCTTCTTCTTTTTGGCCATAACGATGTAAATGGCATAGATGACGGTCAGGTATCCGAGCACCCGGATCACCAGTATGAAGCCCGACAGAGTCGCCGCCAGCCCTATAAGAGTCAGCAGATGCGTTATGGCGAACAGGCCGAAGGCAATACCGATGTAAAGTACTGTACGCGACTGGCTGCGTGTGTATTCCCATACACCCATGATCAGTATAATAGTGGATAAAATGAGATTTGAGATGGTTACCATATCCATTTGAGCAACCTCCAATTAGAATTACGACGAGTGCGGCCTTTTGCTGATTTCACAGCCCGACTATTATCCATCATAACATTATTCGGCGTATGCCGAAACTACGAGGATAACAATCGAAATATGAAGTAAAACCTATAGTATTTTAAGCAGTTGGAGGTCGAATGTTAGGTCTTTGCCGGCCAGAGGATGGTTGGCATCTATTGTAACCGATGTGTTGTCAGTTACCTTAATGATGGTGACTACCATTGTGGAGCCGTCTTTCTGGACCGACTGCAATTGCATGCCCACCTGTGGTGCCACGTCGCCTGGAAGCTGTGACCTGGACACTTCGCCAACCAGATCGTCACGGTGTTGTCCGTAGGCGTCGGCGGCGAGTATTGTCACAGTTTTATTCTCTCCGACCCTCATGCCCGTAACCGCTTTGTCGAAGCCGGGGATAACCTGACCCGATCCCAGGGTAAACTGCAACGGCTGGCCTCCAACCGAAGAATCGAACACGGTACCGTCCGCCAGTTTTCCCGTGTATTGCACCTGGACAGTATCCCCTGCTTTGGCCTGCGGTCCCGCGTTCAAGGCATTACATCCTGTTATCAGCATTGCGCTGAATAGTACAAGTATTGTTAAGAAAATGTGGTTTTTTTTCACCACGTACCTCCGAATTCAAATAATAAGTCTCAAGTTCATAGCTAAATATGGTACCAATCATAGCACAGTTCTAGGCAGGGCCGAAATATTACGAATCCCGCCTGTCTGGCACATAAACAGCGGTGCAGATTTTATATATACGCAGCACCTCCTGGACCCTGCCCTTATCAAGCGGCGCTTTGCCCACGCAGGTAAGCCTGTCAAAGATAAAGCTGCAATCCTGAAGGGAAGCTTGAAATCCCCCCTGCTGCATGAATTTCAGAATTGCTTCCGGAGTGGCGAACTGGTGGAATTTCCTGCTGGTTTTTTTCTCAATACGCCTGTCTATGAGCTTCAGCATCCAGGTCTTGCGTAGTTTTTCGTAGGGATAAAAATCAGTAGTTATCCAGACTCCCTTTGCAGCGTAATGGCCGAAGAACCCCGCAATATTATCACGCAGCTTAATTTTTTCCTCTGCAGTCAGGTATTGCGCAAGCCCCTCATGGATCACTACGACATTGCCTTTATTTCCGCTGAGAAATCTGCTTCCGAGCTCATCCCACGCGTTAGGGTCAAGCGCGTTCAGGGCATAGAAATGATGGTTTGGGCTTTGCGCCGCATTTTTCCCGGCCAGAATCTCCTGAATAACCTTCTGCTTGGTAGCCAGCATGTCCGGCAGATCTGTCTCTATGTAAACGGAAGGCTTGGTCATCCTTTCCAGGCCTCTGGGCGATAGCCCGGAAGCAATCTCTATAATCGTATAGCTGTCATCAAGTTTGTTAAGCGCTTCATTGAGCGATAGATACCTGCCCTCGAGGTAGGCAAGCCGACCTGTAGTGCCCGATGAAAATTTAACCAGCCTGCGAAAAATCGAAGGGGTTTTTTTATAGAAGTGAGGTTTGGTCATTTGCCTCACCGATTCATATATTTCCCCTGCATAAGGCATATCAGTGTACCGGGCGCGCATGTATGCCACCAGCACGGCCGTGGGGCTTATTTTCTCATAATCTTCAGGCATGAACGGTGTACATTATAGCAATTAAATCCTGGCAGAGGGACAATTTAATCGAATATCTTGCCGGGATTGAGAATACAATACGGGTCGAGGGCGGCCTTGATATTTTTGAGTGTTTTCAGCACCGCCTTATCTCCGGTTGAATTGAAGAATCCTTTTTTATCGATGCCGATGCCGTGTTCACCACTAACGGCGCCTCCATAGCAGTCGCATAGCTCATAGATGTCTTTCATCAAGCTTAGCAGCTTCCTCTTCCAGGTGGCATAGGGCATACCTCGGTTAATTGGATGCAGGTGGACATTGCCGTCTCCCGCATGGCCGTAGACGACTACGGGAATGCCGTATTTGTGCTCCAGCTTTTTCACGTCGGCGACGAAGCGAGCGATCTCACTCCTGGGTACTACGGCATCCAGTATTTGCATAGGGGCGAATTTCTTGATAGCATGGTAAAAGCCTTCCCTGGCCTCCAGCAGTTTTTTCATGGCCAACCGTCCGGGAGGTACCAGCGCATCGGCCGCTCCGTGTTTTCGAACGACCGCCTCCACATCGCAAAAGTAGCCGGCAATCTCGTCCTGGCTATCGGCTTCAGCCAGCACAAGCAGGAACGCCTCAAAGCCCCGGAAAGGCAGCTTCTTGCCGGTATAACCTTCGGCGATCTGAAGGATGCTTTCATCCATAAACTCCAGACCGACCGGGACCCTGCCCAGCATCAATATCTTGGGCACGGAATCAATGGCCTGCTGCAGATTGTAGAAGGGGATGAAGAGAGCTTCACGGCAGGCCGGCTTGATATGCAACTTAAGGGTAACCTCGGTGATAACTGCCAGGGTCCCTTCCGAGCCCACCAGCAACTGCGTCAGATCATATCCGGAGGAGCATTTAACAAACCTGCCCCCGGTATGTATTATCTCTCCATCGGCCAGCACTGCTTCCAAACCCAGAACGTGATGCCGGGTCACGCCGTATTTGACGGCATTCATGCCCCCGGCGTTGGTAGCTACGCTACCTCCCACCGTAGCCGTCATCTCTCCCAGTGCGACTGGATAGCTTAGCCCCACCGCCTCCAGGCTGTCTCTCAGTTTACCGAGCTGCAGGCCGGGCTGGACCACCGCCACGAAATTATTACGGTCGATCTCTATAAGGCGGTCCATTTTCTCCAGTGACAGGACGATGCCGCCCTGAAGGGGCACACAGCCGCCGCTCAGGCCTGTACCGCCGCCGCGCGTGGTGACGGGAATGCGTTTGCTATTGGCGTATTTGAGCAGGGCCGAAACGGCCCGGACATTTTGCGGTTTGATGACGAGCTCCGGCAATCTGGGTTCAAGCAGGGGTGTCTCATCCCGGCCGTAATCAAGCAGCTTTTCCAGCTCACTAACGATATTCTCTCGACCGGCTATGGCGGCCAATGCAGCTGTGTCTTCGGATGTGACTTTATGATAGCGGCGCAGTCCTTTTCTTTCAGGGGACACTGCCCGGCTCCTCGAGCGAAAAGCCTTTTTCGCGGAAAAGTCGGATACAAGCGGCTCCTACCGCCGCATCGTAAAGTATTCCGCCGTTGCTCGAAATTTCATCCAGGGCGGCGTCGATGCCCCGGCTGGGGCGGTAAGGACGGTGAGAGCCCATGGCTTCTACCACATCCGCTACCATTAAAATTTTGGCTTCCAGTATGATCTCGTTTTCCTTTAGATGTCGGGGGTAGCCGGAACCATCCATGCGCTCGTGATGCTGGTAAGCCGATTCGGCTACCGGCCAGGGAAAATCAATGGACTTTAAAATATCGTAACTGCCGGCTGCATGTGTCTGAATTATCTGCCTCTCGATAGCGGTGAGTATGCCCGGCTTGCTGAGGATCTCCATCGGAACGTAAACCTTGCCGATATCATGGATTTTAGCGGTGAACTCGATGCCCTGCGCCAGCTCTTCCGGCAGGCCCATCTCTTCGGCAATGGACCTGGCCAACCTTGCAACTCTTTCCTGGTGCCCTGAAGTATAGGGATCCTTGAGTTCCACCACCTTGGCCATAGCATCGATCACACCCAGGACCGTCCGCTCCAGCATCGCCAGGCTTCTCTCGGCCTTCTCTTCTGCATCCTTACGGTCGGATATCTCCCTGCCCTCGCACAGGATGGCGGTTGGCTCTCCCTTCTCGTTTCTAATGAAGGAAAAAACTATCTCTGACCAGTAAGTAGAGCCGTCCTCTTTGTACAATTCTATCTCTAGAGTGCGTGTTCGGTGGAGATCGGCCTTGCCCGACTTTTCGTTTTCCATCTCCTCCTCATAAAGGTGCAGTGCCCTTTGCAGGGAATCGGGCGCTACCTGCCGGTCAAGGGGGAGCGACATCCTTGCTTCCTTTGAGAACCTACGGAGCGACTGCTCGAACGGGTTGACCCAGATGACCTTCAAGTCCATGTCCAACAGCCATATCATGCTTTTGATGTTTTTCGATATCGCAAGATCGTAATCACTATGTGTAATATCAATTTTCTCTTCGCTAACAGGTTTTTTATATAGTGCAAGGTCGAACAACGTCGCTGTTTGCTGATTGGTGCCGGGTACAGCGCTGATGAAGACCATGACTTCCTTTAGGTTACCGTCCCGGTCTGCAAAGGTGAATTGATAGGCATCGGGCGCAGAGCCGGGGTCCAGCCGCCTCATGAGATAATACCTCTTCAACCTAGCTCGGTCTTGCTCTGCCACAAACTCAATCCAGCTTTTCTTGCCTTCTATCTCCGATCGGGGGTAGCCGGCCAGCCTTTCGAAAGCGGCGTTGACGGCGGCTATAGTAGTGTCTTCGTTAATCAGGATAAAAGCTGTGGACGTGTTATCCAGCGCTGCCGCGATGGCCGGGATCGTTTGTTGTTCCGGCGGAACTGCAGGAGCTGCCTCCTTTGCAGCAGGCGTCTCAGTTAGATTTACAGGTGCTTCAACTTCAGCCTGCTTTTCGTCTGTCTTACCTCGCACGTTGATAACGATGCAGAGCGGCGCTTCCTTATCATTATTGATCCATGCAATATCCATTATCACCGGGACGGCAGCGCCGTCCTTTTTTATCAATGAGCAGCCGATCCTTCCTGTTGAACCCTGCCTCAGGATATCCATTATCTCAGTCTGCATGTTTTCTCTTTCCGAATCTGCCGTCAGGCTGCTTATATTTTTACCCAGCAAATCTTTGCCGCTATCATAGCCGAGAAGCGTGACAAACCTGCGCGATACATGGGTCAGGTGACAGTCGAGGTCGGCCACTGCTACGGGTTCAAGTGAAAGGTCTACCACCGACCGGTAGAGGTTTTCTTCCTCCTTCAGCCCTTCTTCTACCCTTTTTTGCTCGGTGATATCCTGGAAATTCACAATGAAATATGTTGGGCCGTCTTCTTTGTCCCCGATAAGCGAGATATTTACGGCAACCCAGACCAGCCTGCCGTCCCTGCTCTGAAGGCGCATCTGAAACGGCCTATCCGGCTTTTCCAGAGAAAGGAAGAGGGCCATAATATCGCCGCAGGCTTCACGGTCCTCCGGGCATAGCACTTCGTCGAAGCGGCTCTCCAGCATATCCTTTTCTTCGTAGCCGACCATGTCGCAGAATGACTTATTGACCTTGAGGAAAATACCTTCCGTGCCGATGATGGTGAGACCTGTGGCCAGGTCTTCGAAAGCCGATTGAAAACGCCTTTCCGCCTCACGCCATGCTTTTTCAACGGAATGGTGCTCGCTGATATCCAGCCAGTGTCCCAGCGTCAGCCAATTGCCGCCGTACTTGAAATAAGTGATCTTCTCGGAGATCCATTTTTTCTTACCGTCGCTGGTGGTGATCTTAAACTCGTGCCCGGTATCGTCGTCCTCATCCCAAAGGAATGCGACATTCTGCTTGGGCATTTGCCTGTAGCGCGGGTTAATGATCCTCTGGTAATCCTTGCCGGAAAGCTCGTCCTGGCTATAGCCCGTTATGCGGCGAAATTCGATATTGGTATAAATGAACTTGCCGTCGCGGGTAATATAGATACCCGCAGGCGAGTTTCTGAACAGCGCGGTGCAGAGCTCTGCAGCCGCTTCAGGCAATATTTTCAGGACGTCAGTCCTGTCAGAGATCACATCCATAAATTTGCTCTCGGTCGTCGCCATCAACAGACCTCCGCATTCACCGGGCTAGCATGGATATAGGACATAACCCGTTTCCTACCGGCACTATTTTACCCTTATTGGTGTCATCAGTAAAAACCACATATACTGGCAAGGCAACGGAAATGTTATAATAGCAATAACTTGTAAAGGCCGGGAAATACACGGGGAATGAATATGAAAACTGTTGTTTTTATGGCAGTAATCGTTCTGGCCATAATCATTTTGCTGGCTCCCGCCTGCAAAATGGCCCCGCCTGAGTTGCCGGCGCAGATACCCATCGGCTGCCTGATGGCATCCTCCACCACGCCTACCTGGGGTCCCAACTTGATCAAGGCAGCCCAACTGGCAGTGAGCGAAATAAATGCCGCCGGAGGGATAGATGGGAAATCACTATTGCTGGTAATCGAGGATGAGGGCCCGACGCCTGCTTCGGCCTTGTACGCGGCCCACAAGCTGGTCGAAGAGCAAAAGGTGCAGGTCATTATCGGCGGCACGACCAGCGATGCAGTAATGAACATCGGCCCATATCTGGCTAGCAAGGGAGTGCTGCTGGTAACGCCTTCAGCGACATCCAGCACACTGGCCAGCCAGAGCTGGTCAAAATGGGTGTTTCTGGTATCACCTGAGGACTCTCTACAGGGTGGTGTGGTCGCCAAGTTGATCAAGGATGCCGGATGCAAGAAGGTTGCCACCATCGTACAGGATACTATCTACGGCAGGGGCATTGCGGACATGGCCGAGCAATTCTTGAAGGGCAGGGCCGACATCGTTGCTTCCATCAAGTACGATCCTGCCAAGCTGAGCTACCACGCAGAGCTCAATGACCTCAAAGATAAACAGCCGGATTGCGTCTTGCACGCCGGTTACTATGGCGATAGCGCTGTCATATATGAACAGGCCCGTCAATCCGGCCTGGACAGTATCCCCTGGGTTACGTCCGACGGGGTCTATGATATGCCGCTGGATAAATACCTCGAGGCCGCCAAGTTTATGGAGAAAGCGGTAACAGGCACTGTACCGGTTCCCGACCTGCAGTCGGACGTGTACAAAAGCTACGTGGCGGCCTACCAGCAGGCCTTCGACCTGGTCCCCACTATTTTCTGCGATACAAGTTACGACGGAGTGAAGTTAATAGCAGCGGCTTTGAAGAAGGCCGATGTCTATGATGGGGCGGCTGTCAGGGATGCCCTGGCTGTCGTAGGAATGGACTACCACGGCGCCAGCGGGACGATCACATTCGATCAGTCAGGTGAACGTATAGCCGGCAACTACGGTATCTGGAAAGTGAAGATGGTGGGCACACAATACCAGTTTATAATGACCGGGCAATCGGTAAGTTTCTTGAAACCTGAGCTGAAACCCTGAAAACCCCTCAGCTTAATTCCAGACTTAATCTTATATTCCGCTCAATGAGGAAGCCCGTCAGCCGAATAATAGGGATAGTCCTGGGTGATGACGAACTTATCCCATTTGCTGATATGACCGTAGAGCAGGTGACATTTCTGGCAGAGTATTACGCAATTGCTTAGCGACGTGTCGCCGCCCAGCTCGGTGGGTTTCTTAAGGTGAGGGTAACCGCTATCTACCTCCACCCTCTGGCCGCAGTGGGCGCAAGCCCCCTTCTGACGGATATAAGCCTTATCTTTGATGTCCTGGGTAAATTCCTTCAGGCCCATAAGTTAAAATCCTATTTACCAAATTTATCTATAAGTTTAGTCTAATTTAAGCACAACGTGCAATTGATTTCAATAGGATGACCTTAATTCCCGGTCTATTGCGCTCAGTACCTGCGGCAGCAGGGCTTCGATCTCGGGGGTCAGGTACAAACCGTGCGACGTATCTGCCGGTTCGACGCCGATAATCACTACCTCGGGCGCCTGCATACCCAGTTTTTGCATCATCTTGAGACTGTCCAGTACGCCAAGCCCGTGCAGCGAGGGCGGAGTATCTTCCGCTATATTTGATTCATCGATTTCCAGCCTGTAGAGCGTACCCGGCTTGCCGCCGCCGACTAACGCATCCACGATTATTAGTTTCTTAATATTCTCATCCAGCAGTGAGAGCAGGTCGGGTGCCGTGCCGCCGTCTATAATTTCAAGTCCGCCATATTTATTGTTGTCCCGCATCTCTGTGATAACGCGGATGCCCAGGCCGTCGTCGCGGCAGAGCGGATTGCCGATGCCCAGCACAGCTATTTTAGTTTTGTCCGTCATAGCTTCAGCAGATACGCGGTAATATCTCCCCTGTGGGCATATCCAGAATGCGCAATGGTCCGATCCTGGTCTTGAGGACCACCCGGCCTTTTCGCTCGTCAGTTACCTCCCCGATGATGGCCGCCTGACCGGCATACTTGTTCTTGCGCATGGCGGACAGCACTTTTTCTGCATCGCCTGGCGCTACGGCAGCCACCAGTTTGCCCTCGTTGGCTATATAGAGCGGGTCGAGTCCTAGCAGCTCGCATGCGCCCCTGACGCCGTCATGGATAGGGATCTTGTCTTCCTCTATGGTTATGCCCACTCCGGATTGCCTGGCGAATTCGTTAAGCGTGGAAGCCAGACCTCCCCTGGTGGGGTCGCGCAGGCTGTGGATATTTTTGCTGACCGCCAGCATTTCCGCCACGAGCCAATTGAGTGGAGCGCAGTCGCTGACTACGGGCAACCGGAATTGCAGCCCCTCGCGCTGGCTCATTACAGCCATTCCGTGCTCGCCGATGCCGCCGCTCAGGATGATCTTATCGCCTTCCCTGGCGTTGGAGCCGGAGATGTCCCTTCCCGTCCCTACTACTCCTATGCCGGCAGTATTGATAAACAAGCGGTCGGCCTTGCCCCGGTTCACTACCTTGGTGTCGCCCGTAACTATCTGCACTCCCGCCTCTTCAGCGGTTTCCCTGACTGATTCGATGATTTTGCTAAGCTCTGCGATCTCCAGCCCCTCCTCGATGATCAGGGCCAGGCTGATATAAAGGGGTTGGGCGCCGCTCATCGAGAGGTCGTTGACGGTACCGCAGATAGCCAATCTGCCGATATTGCCGCCGGGGAAAAATATGGGGTTGACCACATAGCTATCGGTGGTAAAGGCCAGCCTGCCGGAGAGCTCGAAGACGGCGGAGTCATCCATGCGCGCAAGGATAGCGTTATTAATAGGCGGCGCAAGTATTTTTTCGATCAGGTCATGGCTAAGCTTGCTGCCACTCCCGTGGGCCAGCAGTATCCTGTCATTCATCGAAATCTCCATACTGATAATACGCGGCGCAGGTGCCTTCGGATGATACCATGCAAGGCCCGATGGGGTTTTCCGGCATGCACAGTTTGCGAAAGAGCTTGCAGTCCATTGGCTTTATAATACCTCGCAGCACCTCGCCGCAACGGCATCCGGGCGCCTCCTTGACGGGAGGCAACTCAACCTCGAACTCTTCAGCTGCATCGAACCTGGCATATTTATCTTTGAGTTTAAAGCCGCTGTTGGGGATATCCCCGATACCCCGCCATTCGGCGCCGGCCACATCGAAAACGCTGTGCATCAATTCTAGAGCCTTAAGGTTGCCCTCGGGTTGGACGCCCCGTGTGTAGGCTATCTCGGCCTGTGGGTTATTGCTCTCTATCTGCACAATCAGCATTTCGATAGCCTGCAGGATATCTACGGGCTCGAAGCCGGCCACCACGCAGGCGATTCCATATTCGCGCGCATAGGATTCATATGACCGGGTGCCGATAATAGCGCTGACGTGGCCGGGACAGATGATGCCGTTCAAATTGACTTCGCCCAGGTCCAGAATAGCCTTCATGGCAGGAGGGGTCATCTTGAGCTGGCATAGTATGAAGAAGTTTTTAAGGTTTTCTTTCTCAGCCTGGAGAATCGCCGCAGCGATGGTCGGCGCTGTGGTTTCGAAGCCGATGCCTATGAAAATTACCGATTGCTGGCTATTATCCCTGGCTATTTGCAGCGCATCCTGCGTGGAATAAACGATGCGAATGTCGCCGCCCTCGGCCCGCGCCTTTTGCAGGCTGGAGTAGCTGCCAGGGACTTTCAACATGTCTCCGAAAGTGGTGATGGTTACATCCGGCAGGGAGGCCAGTGCGATGGACTTATCGATATCGCGGTTGGCCGTGACGCAGACGGGGCAGCCTGGACCGGAGAGCATCTCGATATTAGAGGGCAGGAGTTGACGGATGCCGTTGCGCATGATTGCGACGGTATGGCCACCGCAGAACTCCATAAGCCTGGCAGGCTTATGGGAGATGCCTGTTATCTTTTGTGCCAGCTTTTGTGCCAGGCCGACATCCCGGAACTCATCTATAAACCTCATCAGGCGCTAACTCTACTTGAAATCAAAGCTCCACCTGCAAACCGCCGATTTTCAGTGCCAGGAGGCAAGCCCGGCGTCGGTGCAATTGCTGCGTGTGACGCGGGTCTGGGCGGTGCCGTCGGCATTCATAATATATATTTCACCATTGTCATTAGTGCAATCGCGCTTGGAATAAAACACGATTTTTGTTCCGTCCAGCGACCATGCAGGGTATTTGTTATCGATACTGCCGCCGGTAATGTGCGTGCGGCCGCTCCCGTCCGCTTTCATAAGATAAATCTCGAAATGTCCTGGCTCGCTGCTCTGAAAGGCGATTTGGCTGCCATCGGGCGACCAGGCCGGGTAATCATCCGTAAAAAGGGTTGAGCTGAGCTTGGTCTGATTGGAGCCGTCGGCATCCATGACATAGATCTTGGGATTGCCGTCACGGTCGGTCTGGAAAACGATCTTCTTGCCGTCGGGCGACCAGCAGGGTGCCGCATCGTAGGCGGAATCATTGGTAATACGGACCTGGTTGCTGCCGTCGGCATTCATAACATATATCTGCTCAACGCTGTCACAGTCCGAGGTGAAGGCTATTTTAGTGCCGTCCGGCGACCATGCCGGTAATGAATCGCTAGCCTTGTCATTGGTAAGCCGTACCTGGTTGCTGCCGTCGGCGTTGATAACGTAAATCTGTGCATTGCCGGTCATATCGGAGTAGAAAGCAACCTTTGTGCCGTCGGGTGACCATTTGGGGAACCACTCCCCGCCTTTAGTATTGGAGGTCAGCTTTATCCAATTCGTGCCGTTGGCAGTAGAAGTATATAGCTGCGGCCCTCCCACATCGTTGGTCCCTGATACAAACACCAGTTTTCCCGTATAAGACAGCGGGCCGTTTGTCTCACCGCTTGGGGTCTGAGGTGCAGTGAAGACTCGCATGGGAGGAGTGGTGGGCAAAGTCAGGGGTGGGCCGCCGGCAGCCTGAGAATTATCAGTAGGGACTGCCGGGGACTGGGCCGGCTGCGCAGCGCAACTCAACCAGGCCATACTTAAAGCCATTAAGATTACGGAAAAAAGAATGATAAATCGCCTGAACATAACCGGCCTCCTTGGCAGTTCAAATATTCAAAGAATTATAGGCCTATCACTATATCTATTGGGGTAGAGGCTGTTCTTAATCCCCGCTTTCACCGGCTTCAACCATACGCTCTAATAAGTTAAGCGTTTCCTGAGCTTCTTCTTCGTTTAAAACGTTTATGGCATAGCCGGTATGCAGCAACACGTAGTCGCCCACCCTGGCTTCAGGTGTAAGCGTAATGCTGACCTTGCGGCCCACGCCGCCGATATCGACTTCGGCCTGCTCGCCGTCGATCGAGGTGATCTTAACCGGAACTGCTAAACACATGTGACTTAAGTATACTCAAAAAAGATACGGCGAACAAGAATCGTGATCTGTAATGCCCGGCAGGAGGACTTGCCACCCTTATTAAAAATTGCGATAATATCTATTGATTGACTGACAAATCAATATAAAGGAGAAAACTCATGCCCGGAGCTTTATCAGGTATCCGCGTTGCGGACTTCAGCCGGATGTACGCCGGCCCGTTTTGTTCAATGATTTTACGTGAGCTGGGGGCGGAAGTTATCAAAGTGGAGTTCCGGGAGAGCGGGGATGCCTGCCGGACGATTCCTCCCATCACCGATGCCGGCGAGGGTTACACGTTTTCTATGCTCAACCGCGGCAAAAAGAGTATCACGCTGGAGCTGAAAACTGAAGAGGGCCAAAAGATAGCACGTGAGCTGATCGCAAAATGCGATGTTTTACTGGAAAACTTCAAGCCTGGCGCAATGGACAGGCTGGGGTTGGGCTGGGACGATGTCAAAAAAATAAATCCGGGGCTTATTTATGCTTCACTTTCGGGGTTTGGACAGACCGGCCCTTATGCCCACAAACCGGCCTTCGACATGGTGGCGCAGGCCATGGGCGGCCTGATGAGTGTAACGGGTTTTCCCGAAAATCCGCCTACCAAGTGTGGGCCCCCTATTGCCGACCTTGGCGGCGGTGCATATACTGTTATCGGAATACTGGCGGCGCTTCAGCATAGACATAGCACCGGCGTCGGCCAGCATGTGGATATCTCACTGCAGGACTTCGTCTGGGCCACGACAGCCGTTGAATCGCTGGCTGCCTATGCTCTCACGGGCAATCCCCCGGGCAGAATCGGCAATATGCATCCCGGCATCGTGCCCTGGAATGTTTACCAGGCCCGGGACGGCTATGTAGTCCTCTGCATCCTGACCATAGGGCACTGGCAAAAATTCAGTCGGATCATTGGCAGAGCAGACCTGGTGGAAGACCCGGATCAGTGTGCCATGGTCTTGCGTGTGGGCAGGCGGGTGGAGCTGGATGGCATTGTGGCCGCCTGGGTGAAAGATAGGACCGTAGCCGAAATAGTGCAGATGATGGATGAAGCGGAATTGCCCTGCTCTCCCGTTCTGGATACAGCCCAGATGGTGAATGACCCGCATATGAAAAGCAGGGAGATGACGGTGGAGGTCGAACAGATGATTTCCGGCCCGCTTAAGATGCCGGGGACGGTTTTTAAATTGTCCGAGACCCCGGGCGATCCTTTTAACCCCGCCCCTTTTTTGGGCGAGCATAACAGCGAAGTCTATACGGAGCTGCTGGGATATAGCGAGGAGAAGCTGGGCGAGTTGATGGATGCGGAGATTGTCTAGATAGCGCCGGCTATCGTCGCCTGTCCCAGTGAGACTCCGCCGTCGTTGCAGGGCACCTGTTTATGCACGAGCACGTTGAAACCCGCCGCCCTGAGCTCCTCCAACGTTTTAATTAGCAGCAGGCGGTTCTGGTAACAGCCGCCGCTCAGCGCCACCGCGTTCAGTCCCGATTGAGCTTTTATTTTGAGGCAGACGTTGAGTGTCATGGCCGCCACCGTATTGTGGAACCTCATGCCCACCACCTGAGGGGGGCAACCCTTAAGCAGGTCATCCAGTATAGCTGCCACCAGCTCGTGGAGCAGGATGATTGTATAGCTTTCATCCCCCGTCGTTAAGAAAGGATATGTGCCTTTTTCGTGTTCCGCTTCATAGGACTTCATCTCCATCTCTATAGCCGCCTGGGCTTCATAATCGATGGCTGATCGTATGCCTGCCATAGCCGAGACGGCATCGAACAGTCTGCCCATGCTGGATGTGAGAGGCGAATTCAGGCCTGACTCCAGCTGTTTTTGTACCAGGTCCAACTCGACCCGGTCGAACCCTTTGAGAAATCCCAGCCTGCCGTCCAATGCGCCATATCCGAGGAGCGCTATGATATAGCCCGCAGCTATACGCACAGGCTTCTTGATGGCCAGCGAGCCTCCCGGAAGCGGCAGGTATTCGAGCTGGCCGGCGCGCCTGAAGCCTTTAGCATCGGCAATTAGGAATTCCCCGCCCCAGATATGCCCGTCGCTGCCGTAGCCGGTGCCGTCGAAGGCGACGCCGATGACAGGCCCCGCCGCCGCATTGTCGGCCAGGCAGGAGGCTCTATGCGCATGGTGGTGCTGTACGGGAACTGCCTTAAGCCCGCCTTTTTCAACCTGCTCCACAGCATATTTTGTCGGCAGATACTCGGGATGCATATCGTAGGCTATGATCTCCGGTTGTATACGGAAAAGCCGTTTGTACAGATCGATGGTCCTCTCGTAGTGTTCAATGGTCTCCATATTTTCCATATCGCCCATATGCTGGCTGACGAAGGCGTGGTCGTCCCTGGTGAGGCAGAAGGTGTTCTTCTCCTCGGCGCCGCAGGCCAGGATTTGTGGGGACTGATGAGTGAGGTGAATGGGATAGGGGGCATAGCCCCTGGCCCTGCGCAATATCTGCGGCGTTTCATTCACTACCATGGTCACGCTGTCGTCGTAGGTCGAATATATCTCGCGGTTATGCATCAGGAAATAGTCTGTGATAGCTACCAATCTCTGTAGCGCCTCGTTATTCTGACCGGCGATAGGCTCTTCGCTGAGGTTGCCGCTGGTCATAACCAGGGGCAGGCCTGCTTCCCGCATTATGAGGTGATGCAGCGGCGTATAGGGCAGCATAACTCCCAGGTATTTGAGGCCGGGTCCGACCTCCTTACAAATTGAGGATTCAGGCTTCCATTTCAACAGTACGATGGGGCTCTGGGGAGATTTGAGCAGTTTTTCCTCCGGCTGTGTAATTTCGCAGTGCCTGCGTGCTTCATCGATATCCCTGAGCATGATAGCGAAGGGCTTGGACGGCCGCCTTTTGCGCTGCCGTAGCAGCGTTACAGAACCGGCGTTTTCGGCGTTACAGGCCAGCAGAAAGCCTCCCAGGCCCTTGATGGCAATGACGCTGCCTTCCTGCAGTAAAGATGCTGTTTTTTTGATGATGTCATCGTAACCAACTTGCTGGCCCTTGTTATCGACAAGCTCAAGCTGTGGGCCGCAGACCGGGCAGGCGTTGGGCTGGGCGTGGAAGCGACGGTCCAGCGGGTCTTTATATTCACGCTGGCAGTCCGGGCACATCTTGAAGACCGACATGGTGGTGAGCGGGCGGTCGTAGGGGATGTCCTTGATGATAGTGAAACGCGGCCCGCAGTTGGTGCAGTTGGTGAAAGGATAGTGCCAGCGACGGTTGCCCGCCGTAAAGATGTCCTCCATGCATGGTTTGCAGGTGGCGATGTCCGGAGAAACAAGCTGGTATTTGCCGGGCTGGGCTACACTGTGTCGTATCTCGAAAGCCCTGTACCCGGAGGGCACATCGAAGCTTACGGATACGCTCTCTATTTGTGCCAGGGGCGGGGCCTTATGCTCCAGGTCGGATATGAAAAGATCGAGGGTTTTCCTATCTCCCTCGACCTCGATCTTTACATCTTCCGAGGTGTTGCAGACCCAGCCGTTAAGCCGGTGTTTTTTCGCCAGCCCGTATACGAAGGGACGGAAGCCGACTCCCTGCACCACGCCCTTTGCGCTGATACGGGCAAGCTCTTTCTTTGCGCTATTAGCCATGGGTTCAACCGAATTGTACTTCAAGGCGTAGGTGCGGGCAAGGAAGCGATTGGCCTCAGGTGAACTGCCGATTATCGATTAGCTTTTGCCCTGGTCCAATAGTGCGAGGATGGAAGCTACGAGCTTTATATGCTCTTTTTCCTGCCGGGCAATCAGCTCTAATTTAACTTTGAGCGATGCGTCGGCTACCATGTTTGCACTTTCAGTGTGCAGTTTGAGCGCCATTTTTTCCTTTTCCATTTGCACCATGAAGATTTTTTTCAGGTCCATTTCTTGCGGGGCAGGTTCGAAGTCCCATTGAGGCGTTCCTCCCAGACCGGTGATGGCATCAGCCAGTGTATCCGCATGTTTGATCGACACAACGCCCAGCGTATTGACCATCTTTTTTATCTCGGGGTCCCGGATGGCGCTGTTTATCAAAGGATAGTGTATTATCATCGAGTATTCGAGCTTCAAGGATTCGTTGAGGGTTTCGAGCAGCCTGACCTTGTTCTCCATAATCCTTCACCTCCGAGTGTTATAAGTAGATTATACAGTCACTTGAGAATATTACAAAGGCTGAAATAAAAAAGGCGGGGCATTTGCCCCGCCTTTGTGTCACTGCAACACTTGATTACTTGAAGTTCACATCCAGCATGTGGGTGGAGCAGGAAACGCAGGGGTCGTAGGCCCTGACCAGCATCTCCATGGTAAGCTTGATCTTCTCTTGCGGCTGGTCGATGATCTCGGGCAGCAGTTTTTCGAAGTCATGCTGGATGCTGTTGTGGTTCTCGTTGGTGGGGATGATGATATTGGCGGCGATGAGCTTGCCGTCATCGTCGAAGGTGTAATCGTGGAACAGGATGCCCCTGGGAGCTTCAACGGCGCCCACGCCGCGGCCGGCTTTGACCTTGACCTCGGGCGTTTCCTGCTTGATCCCTTTGCTGAGCAGCTTGTCCAGAATCATGATGCTGTTCTCGACGACATGCATAGTCTCAACCAGTTGTGCAGCGCTGATGAGGAAGGGGTTATAGCAGGGAGCCTTCAAACCCAGGTCCTGCGCCACTTTCTTGGCCTTGGGGTGCAGCTTTTCGTGGTTGATATTAAAGCGGGCCAGCGCACCCACCTGGTAAGAGTCCCTCATGTGCTTGGTGAACTTGGCGGTTGACCAGGGTACGCAGAACTCGTTCGTTACCTTAAGGTAATCGTTTACCGGCGCCGGCTTGGTGTCGCTGGAGCCGATCTGCCCGCCCACGAAGGCATACTCGTTGGGTTTGGTCAATGCAATATACTCGGTCTCACGCACGAAATCGGGGAACTTGAGAGTCTTGAAAAGTTCCACGGTGGTGACCATGTCTTTCATCACCCAGCCCTCGAGCTCGTCCTTGATGCCCTTGAGCTGTTCCTCGGTCGGCAGCTTGACGAATCCGCCGGCAACCTGCGACAGCGGGTGCGTCTTGCGGCCGCAGAGAACGTCCGCCCAGTTGTTGCCGAATTTCTTAAGTCTTAATGCCCTGAGGACGACGTCGGTGTGAGTGGCGGCCAGCGGAATGACGCTGCCCACGCCGAAGAAATCGGGCGCCACCAGGAAGTAGGTGTGCAATATGTGGCTGGTCAGCGTTTCGGCGTCGAACAGCAGGTCGCGCAGAAGCTTGGCCTGCTCGGTGAGCTTGACTCCGAAGGCAGCCTCTGCGGCCTCGATGGAGGCGGTGGCGTGCGCCACGGCGCAGATGCCGCAGATGCGGGGGGCGATGAAATTAACGTCTGAATAGCTCAGCCCGCGTAGCATGGACTCGAAGAAGCGGGGGGACTCGGGGACTTCCCATTTGACCTCTTCGATCTTGCCATCCTTGGCATTGACAATGATATTGCCGTGGCCCTCGATGCGGGCGACGTGATGGACTTTAAAATTCACGTTGGCTGTTGTCATGATTTAGCTACCTCCAGTGTTCCGTTGAAGATGCGGTATTTGCCCAGGATGTCATTGACGGTCAGGTTATACCTGGCCAGCAGCTCCTTTTCAGCGTTAAGGTTGGGCTCATCCACCAGAGCACGGCAGCCCCAGCAGTGGCGCCCGCCATTGACGCAGATGGAGTTGCAGCCGCCCCTGGTTACCGGGCCGAAGCAGGTCTGGCCTTTCTCGTAAACGCATATATTCTCGTTCAGCTTACATTCCACGCACACCGGGTCATGGTAAAGCTCGAACTTCTTGCCGGTCAATAAGCACTTGACCAGCCGGATGACCTCGCCCCTGATGGGCGGGCAGCCGTGGATGAAAAAGTCCACCGGCACTACCGAATGCACTGGCCTGGCCGGTATGGTCTTGTACCACTTGGCGTTCTCGCCGTAGACCAGTTTGAGGTTCTCTTCCATGGTATAGAAGTTCTTGAGGGCGTTGACGCCGGCCGTGCAGGCGCAGGCGCCCAGCGATACCAGTATCTTGGCGTTGTTGCGGATGCCCTGTATCCTCTCGATCTCTTTCTCGGTGGTTATGCTACCCTCGATGAAGGCGATATCGTAGTTGTCGGAATGGTCGGAGCTGGCCTCGCGGAACTCGACAATATCTACTACGTTGATCAGGTCTACGATCTCCAGGTTGAAGTTGAGCACTTCAAGCTGGCATCCTTCGCAGCCCGTAAAATCGAAGAAAGCGACTCTCGGTTTCATTTATACTGCCTCCTTTAATGACTTGACCTGTGCGTAAGTGAAGACGGGCCCCTCCTGGCAGCAGTATAGCCCGTTGATCTGGCAGTGGCCGCATTTGCCCACGCCGCATTTCATCCTTCGCTCCAGCGACATGATGATATGGTCGTCCGCCAGCCCTTTCTTAAGGCATTCGGCGATGACGAAGCGGTACATGATGGGCGGGCCCACCACGATGGCGTAAGTCCTGGCGGGGTCGAACGAGACCTTGGGGAAAAGCGTGGTGATGACGCCGACATTGCCCGTCCATGAATCGTCGGCGCACCTGTCGACAGTCTCCAGGAAGCACATATCCTTGCAGGTATTCCACTGCGCAAGCTGGCCGATAAAGAGTCTCTCCTGCGGAGAGCGGCAGCCGAAAAGCGTGTTGACCTCGCCGAAGTCCTTGCGGTTGTCCAGAACATAGTTGATCAGCGAGCGCAGGGGGAAGAGGCCGATGCCGCCGGCTACGAAGAGGATATCCTTGCCTTTGAGGGTCTGGATGGGGAAGCCGTTGCCGAAAGGTCCCCTGATGCCTACTTTGGCGCCCTTGCTAAGGCTGTGCAGTTTGTTGGTCACGCTGCCGGTGGCCCTGACAGCCAGCTCGAAAGAGCCCTTGTGGGTGGGGGATGAGGTTACGGAGATCGGCGCTTCGCCGACACCGAAGATCGATATTTCAACGAACTGGCCGGGCATTTGCCCCAGCTCCTTGCCGTCGTCGAATTTGAACTCAAATACTTTCTCCCGGTCGCTGAGCGCTTCAATGCGGATGAGCTCGGCTATACGGGGCAGATAAATCGACTGTTTGGCCGAAAGCTGCATTACCATTTACTTTGCCTCCTTGATCAGATTGAAGGTCTCGGCCGGGCTGGCAATCTGTGCCAGGCAGGCGATAGCGCATCTGCCGCAGCCCACGCAGCCCAGGTACTTGTATCTTTCCAGCAGGTACTTGCCCTTGCGGTACATGCGGTGGCGGAACCTCTGCTCTTTGTGCTCGCGGAAGTTCTCCCCGCTGGCCACCTTGGCAAACTCGCGGAGCATGCAGGCGTCCCAGCGGCGGTAGCGTTCGCCTCCCTTGAGGTTGAGCGCCGGGTCGTCCTGTACATCGAAGCACACGCAGGTGGGGCAGACCATCACGCAGGAGCCGCAGCTGAAACAGGTGGCCGCCTTATCGTTGAAGACCTTGCTCTCCCAGTTGGCGTCGAGCAGGGCGGGTATCTCGGTCGCTTTCATCTTGAGGGTAACCTGGTATTTTTTGAGGGCGTCCATGCGCACGTTGTCACGTTTCTCCAGGTCGGCGGCTGTCGCCTCTTTGGTTTTGGCTTTTTTGATCATGCTGTCGCCTTTGGTGGTTCCGACGGTGACGAAATAATCACTGCCGATGTCGGTGAGCATGAGGTCGAAGCCTTCGTCGGTGACGGCCGTCCCCATGCTGGCTGCGAAAGCCTTGGGATTGGGGGTCAGGCAATCCACGCCGATGATGACCGAGTTTTTCCTCTTCATCAGAAGATTGGCGTCAGGATTGGCGCCGCCGTAGACGGCGTCGAAGAGCAGGAGACCCCTGATGTCGAAGGGGTGGACGCCGATCAGGCACATGGCCTTCTCATTGACCACAGGCTCGACTTTGGGGGTTGCGCCTAACTCGTACTTCAGTACCGTTTCTATCTGCGGGAAGAAGTACTTTTTGGGCGGCAGCAGGGCTATGTCATAATCAAGGCGCATCTCGGCGGCGTTTTTCAACGGGCCGAAATTGAATTTACTGTCCTTGGCCTTGATGCCGATCACTTCCCCGGCAGCCTTCGTTTTGATCAGATCATCCACGAAGCTGGCCAGGTCTTTTTTGGAAATCACCCGGTTCTGCATAAACAACTCCTTCAGGTTATTTTATTTTTTCCACATAAGGCTATGCAGCATATTTAAATATGTTCATAAATAGGTGCCGGATATGTACAGTAAACCTATTCAGTTAAAAGCTCTTTTAAAAAGTTCAGCGGGACAGTCTCTTAACTATGCAACCGCTGCTGTCGACAACCGTGATTTCCAGCGGCATCTGGCCGGGCAGGGTGTGCGTGGAACAGGACATACACGGGTCGTAGGGCCTCCATGCCATCTCGATCTGGTTCAGCAAGGATTCGGGTATGTCCTTGCCGGGTTGGATGAGAGCCTGTGCCGCCTTCTTGACGGACATAAAAATCGCTGCCTGATTGTTGGTGGTGCCCACTATCAGGTTGCACTTCTTGATGCATCCCTTTTCATCCGCCACATAGTGGTGGGTGAGTGTGCCGCGCGGGGCCTCCACTATGCCCACACCCTCGGTGGGCTTGTTGGTGGGTATATTCCTTATATTGGGTCCGGAAATTTCTTTATCCTGGCTGAGCTCCAGCAGCCTCTCGGCGGCGTAGAGTAGCTCGATCAGTCGCGCCCAGTGAGTGGCAAGTGTATGGTGCACTGGCTTGCCACCCAGGGTGGAATACATCTTATCGTATTCCGCCTGCGCCAGTGGTGTGGCCATGCCATCGGCTGCATTCAGACGTGAGAGCGGGGTGGCGCGGTAAACGCCGCTGTCCTTCCCGTCTACGAAGCCCTTCCAGCCTACCTTCTTGAGGAAGGGGAACTTGGTGTAGCTCCAGGGCTCCACGTGCTCGGCAATGTTATCGAGATATTCTCGTGGGGAGTATTTGGCGAACTCTTTGCCGGAGGGGTCGACCACCCTGACCTTGCCGTCGTAGAAATTGACCTTATTCTTATCGTCCACCAGCCCCATGTAGTACGTCTGGCTGGTGAAAGCGTCGCTGACTATCATGTCCACATAGCCCTTGTTCTTGAGCACTATATCGCCGAAGACCTTGAGTGATAGCTGGGCAAATGCCACATCCCTTTTGGCAATCTCCTCGATCTGTTTGCGGTCTTCCTCGGAGATGCGTTTGCTGACGCCGCCGGGGAGGCCGAATACCGGGTGGATCTGCCGGCCGCCCACTGCCTGGATGATCCAGTGGTTTTCCTTGCGTGTGTTAAGAACCTGTCCCGCCAGGTCCAGGCCAACCTTGGCGATAACGCCCAGTATATTGCGCTGGGCCACGGGGGCGTCGGGTCCCATGACGAAATCGGGCCCGCCCAGGATATAAAAATGCGTGGTGTGGTCGGTTACATAAAATGCGCTGTATAGCAGCTCGCGTATCTTCTTAGCGGTGCTGGTGGGCTCAATGTGGAACATATCGTCCAGAGCCTTGGTGGCTGCCATATGGTGGGCTTCGGGGCAGACGCCGCAGATGCGCTGAGTGATCTGGGGCATATCCTCAACCGGGCGGCCTTCGCAGAACTTCTCGAAGCCGCGCAGCTCGGGAATCTGCGTGTAGACGTTGGCTACGCTGCCATCATCATTGAGGAAGATGGTGATCTTGCCGTGGCCTTCCAGCCTGGTGATGGGATCGATGGTTATCTTCTTCATGGCGCAATCCTCGCCCTGTTGATCATTGAATCCGCCAGGCTGTAGCGGTAGCAGGTACCTGCCGGGTCGACGATGCCGTCCAGTATCTTTTCGATCTCGTCCGGGTCGTTGGCGTCGATGATAGAGGCCAGCGCTGTCAGAAAATGGCTGCCCTGGTCACGCACGCCCTCGACGGGGCCATAGCAGCCGGTGCAGGGCATATTGGCCTGGGGACAGGGGGCGCCGCAGCCTCCGCGGGTGGCCACTCCGAAGCACAGCAGTCCCTGCTCCAGCAGGCATTTATCAGGTTCGGGTATTATCTCGTAAGGCCTGTGGAAGGCTTTGATCTTCTTTTCATGCTTGACGCGGGGGCAATCGTTGCAGACGGCGTTGGCCGGATGGACGATGAACGTGCCTTTGGGCGGCAGCTTGCCGCTCAGCAACGCCTCCAGCGCCAGCCAGGTAGTCCTTTCTTCGGGCGGGCAGCCGGGCACGAAGAAATCCACGTCGACCGTCTGCGCCAGCGTCCTGACCGTCTCCCATAGCACGGGCAGTTCTAGCTCGCCCTCCGGGACTTTGACGGAAGTCTGCGGGATGATTTTTCCCTGGTTATCCGAAGAAATAGTATCTATGAAGGCTGTGTCCACCATCATCTTGCGGTTGTAAAAATTGGCCAGGCCCGGTATGCAGCCCTCGGTGGCGCACGAGCCGTAGGCGATCATGATCTTGGATTTCCGCCGCAGCAGTTTGGCCATATGCTCGTTCTCGGAGTTGCGAATGGCGCCGTTAAAAAGGCAGGCGTCGATGCTTTTATCGGCCATATTCTCCACGTCGGCGTACTTGGTGTCGATGGCAACTGGCCAGAAGACGATATCTGCGGCTTCCGCCAGCTTGAGAATTTTGTCGCCGATGGCGAGGGTGGCGATTTCGCAGCCGCCGCAGGAGGCGGCCCAGTAGAGGGCGACCTGCAGTTTAGGCAACTTTGGCCTCCTCTCTGGCTTTAAAAGGGCCGAGCGCCCTGACTTTCTCGGTCATATCGTTGACAACATGGGTGAAGCGGTCGCCTTCGGAGGCGGATACCCAGTCCAGGCGGAACCTGTCTTCTTCGACGCCCAACTGCTTGAGCATCCTTTTCAGCAGCATCATACGCCGCAGTGCCTTGTAGTTGCCTTCGGCATAGTGGCAGTCGCCCGGGTGGCATCCCAGCACCAGCACGCCGTCGGCTCCCAGCTCAAAAGCGCGCAGGATGAAGGCGGGTTCGACGCGGCCGCTGCACATAACGCGGATGGCGCGGACGTTGGCGGCGCACTTCATTCGGGAGGTGCCTGCCAGATCTGCCCCGCGGTATGAACACCAGTTGCATAGGAACGCGACGATCTTTGGTTCGAAGTCTGTCATATCAGTAAAGTAAAGGTATTGACTTAGGCGTCAACAGGCCTTGTAAATTAAACTACCAACCTGCTGAAATGTCAATACTAAATCTTTTTACCTGCCGGGTTGCTTATCAGTAGCCCTGGCTATGGGCCTCTTGAGACGCTCACGGTGCAGCTGGGCGGTCTGGTCAGTCTCAAAAGCCTGCTTGACCATAGTATCAAGGCCGGGGCAAATCTTTTTAATCTCGCGGTTATCCAGCGAGTAGAATACCAGCGGGCCTTCACGGCGTGCCTTGAGCAGGCCGGCGTCGTTCAGGATGCCCAGGTTGCGGGAAGCGCGGGTCTGGCTGATGCGCATGGCCTGCTTGATTTCCAGCACGCAGGCCTCCCTTTCCGTTAAGAGATAAAGTATCCTTAACCGTGTTTCGTCGGCAGTGGCTTTGAAGACTTTAAGTAATTCACGCATTACGATCGCCTTATATTTATGCGCACATGAGCATAAGTATTAAACTTGTGTGATATTTTACCGCAGTAATTTTAGCATGTCAAAGGAGATCAGCCAAACGTGGCGCGGGCAATAGCGAAAGAGCAGCAATAAATTAGTTGATGAGACAAAAAAGGTCAATGGCTTTTATGAGAATTACGTTTGATAACTTCCACAACTATCTCGAATATGCCCGCAATAAGAAAAAGGGCAGGGACACCGCTCATGACGCCATTCAGAATATCGGTAGAGGTTGCAAGGCCGGGATGAAGGATCAAATTACCAAATCTGCTGATGTCAATGATATGGGATAGTCCAAGGATCACAAATAATATGGAAGCTACAATGGTTAGACCGACAGCCCATCTCATATGCATTAATCATAACAGGTAAGGAATATGTCTATCAATATGGATCTAGGAGAACCAAAAAATGAAGGGAGGCATTGAAGACAGAAGCGGGTTACTTTTAGAAAAAAGGATACCGTCTCCCAAAAGTGAAGAAGGATGCAAGTCCACTATAAAAAAGGACACATTCCTCATAAAATGAAGGAAGGCGTTGAAGGTGGAGCCTGTTCCCTCTTAGAAAACAAAAATTCCCTCTCCCACCGGGAGAGGGCAGGGTGAGGGGATAAAAAACTATTGACATAAAACCCCCGAATGGCTAGAATTTTAGCTTGTTGTGGCAGCGTAGCTCAGTGGTAGAGCAGGGGACTCATAAGCCCTTGGTCACTAGTTCGAATCTAGTCGCTGCCACCAATTCTTTTAAATCAATTTTGGAATCTTTCAGAGATTTTTCTAGCTTGCTAAGTTCGTCCGGTGCCTCCACAACAATTGTGTCTATGGCGTGAGCTATTGTAGTTTCATCCCCTTGGTGTTTTTCAATTAACCTATTTATAACAGTGCCCAGAATGTTTAGCATGTCTGATTGTTCCGGATGTTCCTCAGCACTATATTTTGGTATATATTTATTCCCCAAATCCTTTTCAATTGCTGATTTCTTTTGGTCAGCGAATAAATCTCGAATAAGCTCGTGATTCTCAATAATGCTTTTTGTAGCTTTGCGGAGACTATCAATCGTTGAATTATGATATTTTGATAATGACACGTATTTTTCAAGAATTTTATTACTCTCGGTATCTTTCACTTTTTCAGAAGCTTTTCTTACCTGTGATATGATCGCTTTTTTATGGTCTTCGAATAATTTTATGGGGATACCGAAATCCTGTTCTCTTTCGCCGGTTAATTTTTTATTCTCGCCAAGAACGATTAGATGAAAGAGTTCTCTAAGATAATCTAAATACACAAGATTGTGATTATCCTTTCTAAGAAACTCGAAAAAATCGCGTTTTGTTTCTGTATTTTTAGCCTTTTCCAATATACTTTTATCTATTAGCACTCGAGGCCAAACAGCCTTGTTCGAGCTGCTTTCCAAATGGTAGGCATTAATAAAAGCAGGTCCAAAAATAACTTCTTCACTATGATAAATATCACCGAATACTACAGCGCCTCGTAAAAATACTTGCTGTTCTTTCCATAATAGGTATTGGTAAGACATTATCCAAGCAGAAATAAAGTGAAAGTCGTCGTGAGAAACATAAGGGCCACAAATAATGCTTGTATCTGAAAAAGAGCGATATATATATTGATTAGGATCAACTTGTAGTATAGTCGGCCTAGCACTCAATGTTGACACTGCAATCTGCTTAGAAATCCTCAGTATGTTCGCAATCTCACTAACAAGATTAGGATTTCTGCTGGATTCATCTACCAATTTCTTGAATCCTATGATATCGAGGAATGCAAATATCTTATTAGCGTACTCGATCTGATCCGTTTCCATGACGTCATTATTATAACAGTGAGTTCAAACTTCTTGACTATAATCCCGTCATCATATATCGTCGTCAGATCACGATAAGGAGAAGTCCAATGAAATCTGCAACGATAGTAAAAGCCGGCATTGGTACTCATAAGCCCTTGGTCACTAGTTCGAATCTAGTCGCTGCCACCAATAGTCTCTTGTTTACATAGCACTACATCTTCCTCAAGCACCTAGTGGTGTACCTGTTATCAGATAGATAATCGTTGTTACAATCAAGGTCAATATTGGTAAGCATAGGATGGCAGCTATTATTGCTAATACTATTAACTTCCATCCATGCAATTTCTTCCTGCGAATTATCCCAATAATGCAAATAGCTAAACCTATAATAAAGATAGTAAAACCTAGTATGTCTACATCCAAGTTTAGATAGTTTAAAAATAAAGGCGTTAGCAGGAAAAGAAGTATCCCAAAGCCCATTACGAAAAAGGATGCTGTCTGCAACTTACCAAATCTGTCTACTAACCTCTTCATCCTAATCTTCTCCTAGTTCTCCTTCTTATCTTTCTTGGATACTGTAGCATTGTAAATTAGGCCATTATCCCTTCAAGGCGAACATACAATAAATTAGGTAGGCCCATCCTAAAATCACAAAAATAAGGCCGTACCATCTCATCCATTTAGCTCTATACTGTTTTTTCTCTTCTGGTGCTGCTAGATACCAACCCATATAGGTCATAACTGCTCCGATACCAATCACGACTAATGCCATACCTATAAATATCAACCGATAGATTATACTGGTATCCATTTAAGCCTCCTCTCTTAGTATATTGTCATTTTATGCCCCAACTGGTATCCACGTACCTATTGACCTTCTCTTAAAAAGGACTATCGTCGCACGCAATCGAACGAAAAGAAGGAGAAGGTCATTGTCTGATGTAACTATAAAGCAAGCTGTTAATGAATTCCTGTTGGCATGCAAGGTGGAAGGTAAATCCTATAATACTGAATGTTGTTCTAACCTTATTTGACCAGTTGTACTCCCGGAGGTCCCCAGGACTTGTCTACCACTGACTTCTGTGGCCAGTACAGGCGCAGAGTCAATGAGAAGCCACCGCTGGCCGGGGTGGGCAGCCAGTTGGGCATTTTGGCAGAGTCGGGTGAATCGCGCTGTATGTATATGTCAATCGAACCGTCCGGATTCTTTAACAGAGGCGGGTCACTTAATGAGCCCAGACAGTATCTATTGATCGGGTTGGCTGCAAACAGGATTTTTTCATTATACATAGAAAGCGACCAGAAGCCGTTTACCGGCGGTATGCCATCCTTATCGAAATGGATTACATATTTGTTAGTGCTCGAAAACTTAGTTCCATCGCTGCTGGTTACTGCTGAGGCATAGAAAGCGTCATCAATTAGATTAGCGCCCAGCCCCCGATAAGCTATGGCTGCTCTCAGCACGTAGTCAGTCCCGTAATTGCCGGTACCGTAGGAGAGTTGCCACCCGTTCTTGATAGCACCCATCCCCTCAGCAGGAATTCTAGTCAGAGCGGACTGATAGCCAGTTTGAATTGCCGACTTAACGCCATTGTCCAGCCCCGTAAAATATGACTTATAGTCAACTCCAGGCTTAATACCTATCTTTGCCATCCTACCCAGTAGTGGCGCATCTGCTTGATATGGAGGGTTTTCAACCATCAATTGACAGGCGTAGTTGAAATAGTTGGCTGCATCCAGAGCCAGTAACTGGTTCAGAGGCGAAACCTTGGTATTGACATTAGGATCGACCGGAACATTAGCCGGCGGCACATAATTGGTGTCCCAGGCAGAGAGCGGCGTCAGCTTCAGTTGGTCCTGAAGTTTGGAGACGTTCTGGTAGTCGGAAGGACCGTTACAGGCGATGCGACCGACTATCCAGACCCATCTGGTCGAAGACTTCATTTCTGTGATACCTTCAGGTAATTTGCCACTCCAATTCGGGCCTGTGATGGCAAAATTGCCGGGTCCGGTACCGGTAGTGCGTGAGCCAGGCGAGGCAAAAGAGTCTGTCCAGTAGTTAAGCATGGGCATCAGGTAGTAGCGGCCCTGAGTGTCTGGTAGAGAAATGATAATAGGTTCTTTCCCGGTATCAACCCAGGCTGATGAATAAAGCGTGTCAGCATTGGGGTTTACTACATTAACAAAAGTCGCATCAGGAAATACCTTCTTATTGCCGAATTGGTTGGCTGGTGACCCATTCGCATTAGGTGCGGGGACCGCAGTAAAGACCTGCCGGGTGAGGTCCATAATGACTAGCGGGAAGCCGTATACCGTGGCATCATAGGCGATTTGCTGGGCTTCCTGCGAACTAGTGGTTTGCGGGACTGAGTTCTCCCGGGGAGCACACCCAATAGCTACAGTACCCACTATGATCAGTAAAACGATGAGAATTAGAAACCTATCCAGAATTATGTTTTTCATATAATCCCCATACCTCTTCACTACACTAGTTTCTAAGCAATTATACTACGACTACGCAATATTTCACCTTTCCCAGTGAGATGAATATTAATAGTACGTTGGTTAGTAATTCTGCATAGATTATTTTATACTATTAAACCATATTGGGGTTGTTATATGCGCTGGAGGTAAACTATGCCATCAAAGTCAAAGCAAGCTAAAGGTAAGCGCAGGGTGGTGGGGCAGTTGGATTATGTAGCTCTGAGCGCGGATTTGGTAGATGCTATCGAAAGCGGGGTTTACATCGTCCAGTCCAAGAAATTTGTTTACGTAAACCCGTTCTTCGAAAAGCTTACCGGTTATTCGCGTGAGGAATTAATCGGGATACGCTCGTTCAAATTAGTACTGCCGCAAGACAGGCTGGCGGTCAGAAAGAAAGCAACAAGGAACCTGAAGAGCCGCCTTGGCTCCAAGCCTTACGAATACAGGTTCATCAAGAAGAACGGTGAGATCATTTGGGTCATGGAAAGGGTCTCTCCGATC
>JBEKVW010000006.1:0-40217 GCA_049513695.1 Dehalococcoidia bacterium
TATGCCCTCGCACGAGGGTTGTGGCTTTCGCCATGGGAGCAGAGGGGATGCTGAGCCGTGTGCTGGCACCGCTGGCCGGCAGCTATTTTACTTACGCCTCCATACATGAGGGAAAGGGATCAGCCCCGGGACAGATCCCTGCAGAGACCATGCGCAAGCTATTCAGGACAATTCAATGAACACGCCCCTGGAAATAACTGGCAAAACCAGTATTTGCGGGGTAATCGGCGACCCCGTCGAACATACGGTATCGCCCGCCATGCACAATGCCGCCTTCAGGGCGCTGGGGCTGGATTATATCTACGTGCCATTCAGGGTTCCCCCCCGGCACCTGGCGGCCGCCGTGCAGGGCATGCGCGCCCTCAGTATCCGGGGGTTCAATGTCACCATCCCCTACAAAGTAAAAGTCATACCTCTACTGGACGAGATAGACCCTGCGGCACGCTCCATCGGCGCAGTGAACGTGATTGTCAACGATAGAAGCGTGCTCAAGGGCTATAACACGGATGCCGAAGGTTTCATGCGAGCCCTGAAAGAACATAGCGTCGAGGTCAGGGGTAAGACTGCGGTTATCCTCGGCTCGGGCGGCGCAGCCAGGGCAGTCTGCTTCGCATTATCCGCCGCAGGAGCTGGGCTTATCATATTGAACAGGACGTCGGGCAGGGCCGCCCGCCTGGTGGGGGATATTATGAAAACCGCCGGGCACCCGGCTGAGGCCATGCCGTTAGACCGGCAGAACATTACAAGCGCCCTGAAAAAGGGACACATCCTGGTTAATACCACCAGCGTGGGCATGTTGCCTGAACCGGACGAGACCCTGGTAAAGGGCGATCTCATCGGGCCGCAGCATACCGTGGTGGATATCGTCTATAACCCGGTTAAAACACGCCTGCTGCAGGAGGCGGAGAAAGCCGGCGCCGTGACGGTCGGCGGGCTGGATATGCTGGTCTGGCAGGGTGCGCTGGCCTTCGAGAAATGGACCGGCCTTGAGGCGCCCGTGGAAATTATGCGCAAGGAAGCCCTGCGGGCATTGAAGGGGAATGAAGAGTAATATAGCCCTGATAGGATTCATGGGTGCCGGCAAATCGGCCGTGGGCAGGGCGCTGGCTGAGAAGCTGAATATGGAGTTCGTCGAGATGGACGCCCTGGTTACGGAGAGGTGCAATAAGTCCATTGCCGAGATATTCCGGCAGGACGGCGAGCCGGCCTTCCGCAGGATCGAGGCGGAGGTAGCCCGCGACGTTGCCGGGAAGAAGGGGGCAGTCATCGCCTGCGGCGGCGGCATTGTTCTCAAACCCGCCAATATGGATGCTCTCAAAGATACATGCCGGATAGTCTACCTCAAGGCGCTGCCGTCGGTGGTGCTGGAACGCGTGGCCTGGGGCGGCGAGAGGCGTCCGTTGCTGGAAGTGCCCGATCCGGCATCGGCCGTACAGGAGCTCCTCAAGTCCCGCAAACCTCTATATGAGAAGGCCGCCGATATTACCATCGATACATCCGACCTGGCCGTGCAGGATATTGTGTACCAAATTGCAGCATGGTGGCATAAAAAATGAGGGCACTGATCTCGAAAAGCGATATACAAGGGACGGTGAAAGCGCCTTCCTCCAAGAGCTATACACTGCGCGGCCTGATATGCGCCGCCCTGGCTGAGGGGACAAGCGAGATCACAAGTCCGCTGCCTGCGGACGATACCGAAGCAGCCCGGGAGGTGCTGGGCAAGATCGGAGTACGTATCAAGAACGGCAAGGACGCCTGGCTGATCTCCGGCGGACATTTTAAGCGGCCGGACTCCGACCTGTATTGCCATGACTCGGCGGGCACATTGCGCTTCATGACCGCAGTCTGTTCGCTGGTGCCGGGCACCTGCCGCCTGACGGCTGGGCCGTCGCTGGCTAAAAGGCCCGTCGGCCCGCTGATTGAGGCGCTGAAACAGGTCGGCGTGAACTGTGGTGCGGAAGGGGGCCTGGCCCCTGTGATGGTTGAAGGCGGCTTGAAGGGGGGTCTGGCCGTATTGCCGGGTGACATCAGCTCACAGTTCGTGTCGGCCCTGCTCTTCATCGCGCCGCTGGCGCCGCAGGAGATGGCTGTCAAGCTGAGCTCGCCGCTGGAGTCCACGCCCTATGTTATGATGACTTTAGACTGCATGAAGGACTTCGGCGTGAAGATCAGGCCGGGCGCCGGGCTGCGCAGCTTCAAGGTTGCGCGGCAGCGCTACAGTCCCGCCCGCTACATGGTGGAGGGAGACTGGTCGTCGGCCTCTTACCCACTGGCGCTGGGCGCCGCGGCAGGCGAGGCGCAGGTAAATAATTTGAATATCCAGAGCCGCCAGGCCGACCGGGCCATGGTGGATTTATTGAAAAGGATGGGGGCCGATATACATACGGGGCATGATTCGGTCACGGTAAAAAAGTCGGCTTTGAAGCCACTCAAGGCCAACCTCTCGAACTGCATCGACCTGCTGCCCACTATAGCGGCGCTATGCGCGGCCGCGCCCGGAGTCAGCGAGCTGAGCGGCATCGAGCGCGCCCATATCAAAGAGTCCGACAGGGTGGCGGCTGTCAAAGAAGGCCTGGAGCGCATGGGCGTGAGCGTGAGCGAAGGCAGGTACAGCCTCTTCATCATGGGCGGACGTCTGAAGGGTGCATCCATCGACTCCAAAGGCGACCACAGGATCGCCATGGCCTTCAGCATCCTGGGCATACTGGCCGGCGATACTATAATAGAAGGCGCAGAATGCGTTTCCAAGACCTACCCCGAATTCTGGGACGTCTTAAAAAGCATGGGAGGTGAAGTTACTTTAGATGGGAAATAGCCTGGGTAAATTATTTGTTGTCACCAGCTTCGGCGAGAGCCACGGCAGTTGCATCGGCGTGGTCGTAGACGGCTGTCCGGCCGGCCTGCCGCTGACCGCCGCTGAAATACAGAAAGAGGTGGACCGCAGGAGGCCGGCGGCCGCCGCCGGCGGCACCGCCAGAAGGGAAAAGGACACGGTGGAGGTGCTGGCCGGGGTATTCAACGGCAAGACCACCGGCGCGCCCCTTTGCCTGCTGACCTCGAACCGGGATAGCGATTCCAGCGCATATGGGCAGGTCAGGTCGGTCCCGCGACCGGGACATGCCGATTACACAGCCTGGCTTAAATACGGCGGCTATAACGATTTCCGCGGCGGCGGCCGTTTCTCCGGCAGGATCACGGCGGGCTTCGTAATGGCCGGTGCGGTGGCAGGCAAGCTGCTCAAGGCCTGCGGGATGGAGGTCCTGGCGCATACGGTGCAGATCGGAGATATCAAAGCTGCCCTTCAGACCCCGGCCCAGATAAAAAAGAACGTCGATAAAAATCCGGTTAAATGCGCCGACCCTGCAGCGGCCACGCGCATGCTTAAGCTTATAGAAAAAATCAGAAAAGGGGGCGACAGCAGCGGGGGCGTTATAGAGGTAATGGCCTTGAACGTGCCTGCGGGGCTGGGCGGGCCGGTTTTCGATACGCTGGAGGGCGACCTGGCTAAAGCCTTCTTTGCCATACCCGCCGTCAAGGGGGTGGAATTCGGGTCCGGCTTTGCCTCGGCGACTATGAAAGGTTCGCAGCATAATGATATATTTATGCTGAAAAACGGCAAGGTGGTCACGCTGACCAATAACGCGGGAGGCATAGCGGGCGGCATCAGCAATGGCATGCCCATCCTGGCCAGGATAGCCATCAAGCCCACGCCTTCCATCAGCGTGAAGCAGAGATCGGTCGACCTCAAAGCGGGTAAAAATGTCGATCTATCGATCAGGGGCAGGCACGATAGCTGCATCGTACCCAGGGCTGTGCCGGTGGCTGAGGCCATGATGAAGATCACCCTGTGTGATTTTGCCTTGAGGTCAGGTTTAATAAAAGAGGTGCTGAAATGAGCATACACGATTCGAGAAAGATGATCGACGATATCGATGTAAAAATCATTGAGCTGCTGTCGCAACGGCTGAAACTTTCGGACGAGATCGGCCGCGAGAAGAAGGAGAGCAAGCGTCCAGTAGAGGACAAGCCGCGTGAGGAGCAGGTCCTCAAGAACGTCAAAGAGCTGGCTAAAAAAGAGGGCCTCAACCCGGAGGACGTGGAACGCATTTACAAGCTGGTCATCAAGGCTTCCAAAAATATACAGGGCATGGAGGTGGCCTTCCAGGGGGAGCCGGGGGCCTACAGCCAGGAGGCGGCCATGGGCTTCTTCGGCCCTTCCGTTGAGACGGGCCCCTTCGATACTTTGGAAGAGGTCTTTGCAGCCGTGCAGGAAGGCACGCTTCCCTACGGTATCATCCCCGTCGAGAACTCGCAGGTCGGCAGCATCAGCCGTTCCTACGACCTGCTGCTCGATTCCGACGTCATGGTGCGCGGCGAGCAGCAGATCAGGGTCACGCACTGCCTGATCGCCAACAAGGGCGCCACGCTGGAAACGGTCAAGAAAGTCTATTCCCATCCCCAGGCTTTGGGCCAGTGCCAGGGCTTCCTTAAGCGCATGGGCTATGAGGTTATACCCACCTACGATACGGCGGGCAGCGTGAAGATAATCAAGGAGCAGAAGATACAGGACGGCGCGGCCATTGCCAGCGCCACCGCAGCGCAGATTTACGACATGAAGATATTAGCCAATGAAATAGAGGATAACCCCAATAACACTACCAGGTTCTTCATCCTGAGCGGCAAGGACGCGCCGCCCACCGGCAATGACAAGACCTCGGTGGTCTTCCTTCTGCAGCACAAGCCGGGCACGCTTTTCGAGGCCATCAAGATCTTCTCGGACCGCAGCATCAACCTCACCAAGATCGAATCGCGTCCCACCCGGCAGAAGCCCTGGGAATATAATTTCTACCTGGACTTCGAAGGGCACCGCAAGGATGCCAATATACAGGAGGCCCTGGAAGCCCTTAAGGAGCATTCCACATTTTTAAAGGTGCTTGGCTCCTATCCCAAGGCCAAGCCTCAATAATCGAAAAGACCGCAATATGAAAGTAGCGATCATCGGCGGATACGGCAAGATGGGGGAGTGGCTTGCGCGCTTCCTGCTCAAGGAAGGCAAGCAGGTGGTGATCTCCGGCCGCGACCAGGGCAAACTGCGGGAAGCGGCGGGGAAGCTGGGGGTTGAAGCCGCCTCCAATCAGGAAGCCGTGAAACAGGCTGATGCAGTAATACTCTCGGTTCCCATAGATAAGTTCGAGCAGATAGTCAGCGATATTGCGCCTTATATGTCCCCGCAGCAGCTCATCTTCGATGTTACCTCCATCAAGGCCGGGCCGGTTGAGATTATGCATAAATATATTAAGAATGGGTCGCTGCTGGGCGTGCACCCCATGTTCGGTCCCGGCGCCGACGGTATAGCCGGCCAGCGCTTTGTATTGACTCCCACCAGCAAAGCCGAGGAAGAGACGGCGGCGAGGGTGAGGAAATATCTGGAGGGGAAGGGCGCCGGGGTAGCTGTCATGTCCCCGGCCGAGCATGACGAGCTCATGGCCATCGTGCTGGGCCTGTCGCATTTCATTGCGCTGGTGACGGGCGACACGCTGACCGGGCTGGGAAAGCTCAAGCAGGCCCGTGAGGTGAGCGGCACCACCTACAGGCTGCTGCTGACCATGGCCGAGAGCGTCGCCTCCGAGGACCCCGATTTTTACTCTTCTCTGCAGATGAACCTGCCGGGCCTGGACAAGATCGAGCGGCTCTTCGCCGAGAAGGCCGGCCAGTGGCTCGACCTGGTCAATAAGAAAGAAGGCAAGCAGTTCGCCAACAAGATGACGGAGATGAGGAAACGCCTGGCCGAAGCTGACCCCGAGTTCAAAGAGGCCTACCGCGACCTGTATGGGCTGACCGGCAAATAATTAGCTGTAAGACCGGTTGGATCGGCCCCTCATTATTCTTGACGTGCGTGTTTTCCTAAAAGGCTAAGAGCAGAGCCTCCTCCTTCGTTAAAAATATCATAACTATTTAACTTTCTGCCCACTTATTTTATTACTATTCCATTTCTCGCATTATAAAGTATTTAGTGTAACGTATAAGAAGTTTGGGGTAACTGTTAACAATACAAACATTAAGGGTGGGTCGAGGTCGAAGGCAAAATATTTTTGGAGGTAACTACATTGAAAAGGTTCGTTTTTCTTTCTCTATCACTATTAGCACTACTGATTCTCATCCCCGGTTGTTATTCATTTCCACCCCTGTCACCGAATCCGGTTGTAACGCTACCGGTTATCCTAGTATTTAGTAATAGTCCATCTACGATTAATGCCGGTGACGCATCAATTCTGTTGTGGAATGTTACCGGGGCCACTTCGGTGAGTATAGACCAGGGTATAGGTCAGGTTGATGTTGCAGGGACCAGGGTAATTCAACCGGCTCAATCCACTGTTTATACTATAAGCGCTACCAACTCCGCCGGCACCGTTAGCAGATCAGCGGTGACTACGGTCAACTCAACATCACCCGCAGCTGTAGGAACCCCACCGGTTATCATAACATTCAGCAATTATCTTAATTCCGATGGCACGTCAACTCTGTGGTGGAATGTGACTGGAGCTACATCGGCGAGTATAGACCAGGGTATAGGTCAGGTTAATATTGCGGGGACCAAGATAGTATCACCGGCTATATACACTGTCTATACTATAAGTGCTACTAACTCTACGGGTACCGTTACCAGATCAGCGACTACGGTGTACCCGACATCACCCGCCGCTGCGCCCGTGCCATTCGCAGTAACCAGCGTAGTAGCCAATATTTCGCCATCAATCTTCAGCGGCGCTTGTCCAAATACCTTCACCCTTTACGCCACCATCACTGCCACTGGTCCCGGCACAGTTACTTACAGGTGGGAAAGAGAAGATCTCAGATATAGTGATACCAAAAGCGTCACCTTTAACGCAGCCGGTACACAAACAACAACATTGCAGTGGAATTTCGGTGAAACGTCTTCCGGTTGGATTCGAGTCCACATGTTGACTCCCACTGAAATAACGTCGATTCCGGTAAATTACATACTCAATTGTGGTGGCTGATCATTGGTGACGGGCAAAATTGTGGGTTCCGCACGGATATGATTCGCAGAGAATGAATTTGCTGTCAGCAGTGTGGTCAGTTAATAAGAAGGACTCAACTAGCTTGCAGCGAATTCCGCTCTGGGGTGCTAAATATTAGGTTGGAGGTGGCCATGCCGAACTATGCCAGAACAGGAGGGATCCTTACCATCATCTCAGGGGCATTCTCTATTTTTGGTGTTGCGATGGGTGGTTTCTATATCTTAATGGCCGAGTTTATGAAAGGGCAGGCTAATTATCAACCGGTGGTAGGGCTATTTTTCACGATTATGGGAGTGGTATTTGGCCTCTTTTCCATCATGGTGGGGGCGCTGGCTATAATCGGGGGAGTATTTGCGGTCAAGAGAAAGCATTGGGCGGTTGCCATCGCCGGCGCAATCGCCGGGGCTGTTCTCTTTTTCCCCTGCGGCATTGCAGGAACTATATTAGTCTCGTTAGGCAGGGCGGAGTTTTCGGCCCTTGAAGGACTTCAACAGTCCCAGACAACAGGGTAGCAGGAGTCAAATGATGCAAAATAAGGCAGGCATAGCGGGGATCCTTTCCATTATCTCAGGAATATTTGGCGTGCTCTGGCTGGTATATGCTTATTTCATGACCTATTGGTTCAACTTCATGTCGAAATTTGCCGATATGCATGAATTCCCCAGTGTTTCCGTTAACATAGTGCAGCTCATGAGTATCATATACATTATCGTCGGCTCCGTGGTTGCCGCTATCGGCATTTTTGCTATAGTGGCCGGCATATTTACATTGAAGAGAAAGCATTGGGGATTGGCCCTGGCCGGGGCTATTGCCGGCACGATAACGTTTTTCCCCTGCGGCATACCGGCAATCATACTCATTTCCAGTGCACAAAATGAGTTTTTGCCGAATCAGAAATCGACTGCTCCTAAATCTGCAAGCTAAGTTATTGTCACCTATCGTGGAACTTACAATCAGAGTGCCTGATTAAGATCCTGCTTTAAATTGAAAACGCCGTGGAATCCGAAGGGGATGATCTGGGGAAGCTCCGCCCTTGCTATCTCGGTAAAGCTTTTTGCATCCAGGACCAGGAGCACGGATGTCTTCTTTTCTCCGCACAGTGCAGTAGATAGGACCACGCCATCATCTTCTTCAGTGCTTCCGGGCCTGGGCACAAATACCGGCTCGGACGGGAAAAGCCCCTTCTGCTGGATTTTCCATTCCCTGCCGGTCTTACTGTCCCATTTGATCAGGCCGTCGGAAAAATGGCCTGTCGACGCAATTAAGGCATAGCAGTATTGATAGGGCATGCCGTTGCAGCGCCCGTAATTAATACGGGGCAGCTCCATCAATGTTTGGGAAGCGTAAAAAGACGTCACAGTTTCAGTGGCTAGATCGAGAGTGAAACGCTCCAGCCTGGGAGGGGGATGAGGCCAGGTAGCCAGATCGGTAAGGCGGTTAATATCGTGGGCATGCACAACGGACGAATCCGGATATGAGATCAAATCAAGGATGATCTTATCGCCGTCTTCAAATGCGTTGACGGTGTGATAGCAGAACAACGGGTGGCCTAACAGCTTTTTCTCTGTCCCGTCCTGCAGATCGACGATACGGAAGGTGGTATCGCGATTTTCCTCCCAGTGAAAGGAATCTATAAATGCGTCCAGCCCCAATAAAAACGCCAGCGGATTCATCCTGAAAGGAGGCTCCACCAATATCGCATACCTTTTCGTTACGGCAAAACTGTGCATGTAGGCCGGCTTTTTCACCGGCAGCGAAGCGACCAGTTCCCGGCGGGTTTCTCCTGGGCGGACCCTGAAAATGTGATAGTAGCTCTGCCGCCCATATGCCACCATGAAATCGAGCCAGCCGCCATAAACAGGGTCTTGATGTATATGAACGCCCATTACGGGGTCTTTAAAATTATCCCGGAACCGGCTGTGCCCCTTCGTTTCGAGCGTCTCGGGATCGAACGCCACCGGCTGGGTGACTTCAGTGAGCGCCACCATGTCCTGCCCCAGGTTAGCAAAATGAACGTCTGTGTTGTCCAGCGGCAGGGGCTGGAAGAATGAGCGCAACTTTTTCCAGGGGCTCATCCTCCACCCGCTGAAGCCACGCCCCCAGAGTTTGCCCCGTTTCATGCTTTCCTGGTAGTAATCTGTCTCGAGAAAGCGGTTCGTATAGGTAATGCGGTCCAGGGTGATGTTAATACGATGGACCATAGCAAACCCGTCAAACCAGTGCCTGATCTTGGTGCCGTCAGGTAAATTAAATCTGGCAGGGCCGTTACGGTATAAGGTGCCTATGAGCCAGTCAGGGATTCTGCCGGTCAAAATAGCCGGTTCCTCGGTCCATTCCATAGTCTGGTCGGAAAACCCCAGCGCATAGTCACTATCTACGCCGCAGGATATGGTGCTGTTTTCCTCGTTCATTTCACTCCTCCTTTCTTTTACTCTCCTATGGCCTGAAAGTAAATTGCGGCCACCAATTAAGCAATTATATTGATTATACTGCATTCTTTTCTGGTAGGCCGCGCATAAAGGCAAGCGCTTTTCCCAATATGCACGCTTTGTTATAAATTTGCTATCTTTTCGGCCACGATTTTACAACTTTTTAATGCGCCAAAACTATAATCGTATACAGGAAGGCAAACTTGATGTATATTGAAATATATATAGGAAAGAGGATAAAGCCATGAAGATGTTTAAAATATTGGGAATATCGCTGCTGGCCGCGCTGGCATGCCTGACGACAATTGCAGCCTTTGGGGTGGCGCCCTCCGCTGCCGCCGGCTATGACAACTGGACCCGGCCATACAACCAGTACTGGGGCAACAGCACCGCCGGCAACGGGGGTACCTTCATTGGCTGTGCAGTCGCCTGGGGCCAAAGCTCTTGCATCGTATCCGAGAACGTAACGAACAACAGCCTGGGCACTTGCGCAACAGCCTGGGGCAACAGCCGCTGCATCGCACCCGGCAGGTAGGTTTGTCTGTTATGGCTACACCCAGCCGTCATCTTCGTCAAGCAGCTCGGTAACGATCCATTTACCCCTGTCCGTGCTGCCCCAGAAGGCCTGGGTGGTACGTGGGGCATGGTATTTCTTTATCAAGGCCCGCACCGCACTCCGGAATGCCCCTTCATCTTTAGCAGATACCGTAACCGCCGTCTGGGTAATCTCCTCGAGGGTACTATCCATAGTGTCCTCCCTCATCATACCCCCTTCCACCTTCAGGTTCTTGCCTGCCACTTCTTCCAGTGAGATATCCACCCCATACTTTCCGGCTATGGCGTCCAGGTCACTTTTTTTAATGGGCACTGCGGGACCGCAAGTAGGACCCAGAGGTAACCATCTGAGCTTAGCCATAATTTCTTCCATGGTATTACCTCCTCTCATCCGGCATTGCCTGCGCTCGTTCGATTTTAAGATAGTCCTTATACTTCCTCCGCTTTTCCTTGATAACCGGCCACGTCCTTACAAAGTAGTCTTTCGAGGGTTTTATTTCATATGTCACGTGGCGATAGGCGGTCTCCTTATCAAAACGGCCCCATTTGGTCTCCTCTTCGGGAAAATGGACCTTTATCTTGCCATTCTCAATGCTGAGCTGGCCGCGGATACCGCAGGTGGGGCACTCTACATCCTCGTTATTTTTGAAAATGCGGATGATACGTTCATGGCAGACGGGGCAAACACCGGGATCTCCCAGATATTTATTGTTCCCGGTTTTAATCGCCGCGGCTACTTCAACGCCGATTTTACGTGCTTTGTCCAGCACTCTCTGGTCATTTGATGCCTCGGCCATAGCCTGAATGTGGACCAGCACCTGGTCGATAGTTTCCATTCCCAGAAACTTGAGCAGTATGGTCGGCTGAAGAAAAGCATAGGGAGTCCAACCCCGCGTGGCGTAGGGTATGATGATACCGGCCGGCTTTCCCCACATTTGGCTGGGCTGGCTCGACAACACGAAACAGCGGTCGATGAACTGCTTGACTATAGCCGCAACCTCCAGGATATAGCACGGAGCGCCAAAAATAATGCCGTCGAACTGATACATCTTTTTCAGCAGGTAATCGAAGTCATCCTTGAGCTCGTTTTTACATCCCCTCCCCATGAACATGCAGGTTGCATCTCCTTCGCAGGGGAGTATTTTGTAGTCCGTCCACCTTATGATATCCACCTCAGCCCCTTGTTCCTCAGCACCCATCAATGCTTCCTTGACCAGTATTTCGGTATTACCCAGCCGCCTGTAGCTCGCCACAATGCCTAAAATCTTCATGCCCGTTTCCCTCCTTTCCGGTTAGTCACTCAATCTCAATATCTATAACGCGAAGTCCGGTCCCACCTGGAGTTTGAATATCTTCCTCACAACACCCGGGGAATACATAGCCGTCGTTTTTCAGCCGCCCCTGCTTGCCTGCTTATTTTAGCATACTTGCCTGCGGGGAAAACGATAGAAATGGACTGATGAAGAACGGTAAAAAGCAGCCTCACCCGGCGTTGCATATGGCCTGTCACTATGTAATAATTCGATACGAGCCATCCAGGCGAACCATAATCAAGTCGCAGGATTGGGGGCGGCGTGCGTGGAACCGTGGAATCTAAAAGCAAAGAAAAGGGAAGGTAAAGGGTATAGGAGGAAGAAATCATGATTTTCGCATCGAAAGCCAGCATTCGTGAGTGGACGGAGAAAGGGGTCTGGGGGAAGAGGACTTTGATCGACTATTTCAAGGAGAACGTCGCAAAAACGCCGGACGCGCTGGGCCTGGTTGATCCGCCCAATAAGGAAGCATTGATAGGTTTGAAACCGGAGAGGTTGACATTCCGGGAAATAGACAGGGCCGTTGATGCTACTGCCGAGGCCTTAATCGCCAAGGGTATCAGGAAAGACGACATCATCCTGGTACAACTGCCCAACTGCTGGGAGCTTGCGATGCTTTATCTTGCCATCACCCGGGCCGGGGCCCTGATCTCTCCCATGCCCATGCAGTGGCGTCAGTCGGAGATTGAGTACATTGCAGGGATGACAGAGGCACGGGCCTTTATCACCGTCGAGGAATTTTCCAAATTCAAACATAAAGAAATGATTGAGAAGCTTCAACCCAGGTTCCCTTCAATTAAACATATTTTTACCCTGGCTGAAGTCCGGGAGATGGCCAAAGGGGAGGTCACAGGAAAGCTTGACCGGATCAGTATTGATGCCAACGATGCTTTCACCCTGTGCTGGTCATCGGGAACTGAGGCCCAGCCCAAGGGTTGTCCCTTGAGCCATAATAACTGGATATGCCTGATGTCTTTCCAATATGAAACGGCGCCGATTAAGCCGGGCTACAACCTGATTACGGCCGGGCCTCTGGTAAATATGGCTTCCATAGGAACGGTTTTTATTCCCTGGCTGCTTAGCGGAGGAACATTCCATCTGCACCACCCCTTTGATGGCGCTACTTTTATCATGCAGCTCATGTTCGAAGATATCCAGTATACGCTCCTTGTCCCGGCCATTGTGAATGCCCTTCTGAAGCATCCCAAGGTGGATGAGTTCAATTTAAGCAAAATGAAAGCCATCACCATAGGTGCTGCACCTCCATCATTATGGTCTGTGCTGGAGTTGAAAAGAAGATGGGGGATCGAGTTTGCCAACATATGGGGACAGAATGAGGGCACGGGGAATGTGGCCGGCCCCTTCAATATCCCGGACCTCGAGATGCGTATCGATCATTTTCCACAGTATGGTAAAGCGGGTTCAAAGTGGGACAGGCGCTCAGCATTTAGCCATAATTTTCAACTCAAAGTGATAAATCCTTTTACTAAAGAGGAAATCACGGGGCTTGGCGATGTCGGAGAGCTCTGGTACAAAGGGCCCAGTGTGATACCGGGTTACTTCAAACGGCCGGACCTCACGGCCAAGGCCTTCGATAAGAATGGTTACTTCAACACAGGAGATCTTTTCCAGATCAAGGATAACGACTGCATCGGGTTCTTCGATCGGACCAAGGACATCATCATCCGGGGCGGATTCAATATCAGCGCTCAGGAGGTGGAAGGCATGCTCCTCGGCAATCCTAAGATCCTTGACGTGGCAGCCATTGCGATGCCGGATGAGGCTATGGGGGAAAAGGTCTGCGTTTACGTTGTTTCAAAGGGCGACGATAAAGTGAATCTGGAAGAGATCAAGGCCTTCATGAAAGAGAAAGGCATTGCCGCCTACAAAATACCGGAACGCCTGGAGTTTATAAGCGCTATTCCCAGGAACCCGGTAGGGAAAATAATGAAGAATGCGCTCCGGGAGGACATCAGGGAGAAATTGAAAACATAGTACCAGTCTCGTCCTTTTCGTAGCGTGATTGAAGGTGCGGATCTCCCTCCAACCATTTGTATATATTGGGAGGCGCTTTAGTCGATGCCTATCATGACGCTGCTGGCCTTAATAATGGCATAGACTTTCTTGCCTTTAACCAGCTTCAAGCTTTTGCTCGATGCCTTGGTGATTATGGCGACTATCTCTTCCCCACCTGTTAGTTTCACGACAACCTCGTCGTTAACCGTTCCCGGCTTGATCGATTTGACCTTGCCGCTGAGGACATTACGCGCGCTGATTTTCATATTGCACCTCCCTGATAATTTATCCAAATAGTTTTCTAAAGAATGCTCCAATTTTATTATATGAAGGAATCTGATGTGTTTGAGATTTTGAATTGCCTAATAATCTACGAAGCCCTTGTAATGTCACTTGTTTCTCTTTACGACTACGGGCTTCCCTTCTGCTCAACAGACGTCTTTGAATTAAATCATACTCCTTATAAATTTTCCCTCGGCCGTTAATTATACATATACGTAAAAGGAATTGCTCTATTTCCGGGGACGTCCACTGATTGACTATCCGACGAAGTTTATTAAAGGTATTACCTCTGGCTGTTTTTCCAATTGAAACATGAAATTTGTATAGTGGATCCTTATCCCAGGGCTGAGGTGGAGCCATCTCGCACAATGCTTGATAAAGTTTGTAGCGCAGACTCTCTAACTTTTTATTAGATTTCACACGTATAACAACCCATTTTTTATCTGCATTGTCAAAGTAATCAAACCCAAATGTCTTAATTTTAACCAGTTCAAACTCTCTGGCGACTTCCTTAACTTTATGAGCTATCTTATCCAAATCCTTTGCTTCAGAAGGGCCATATAGAGACATGTGATGTACTTTTATTTTTTCACTTCCACTTTTGGTAAGCCTTCTATTTGCGCCTTCAGCATAGTTCCTTATAGGTGTTCTCTTCCATGGACGGAATTCTATAAAAAAACTTTCGGTCATGGATCAACCATTAAATATCGAAATTAATTTTAGCCGTAAGTAGTTCTTTTCATTACTACGACCAGAATGTCTTTTTTGCCGATAATATCAACTTGAATACCTCGCCGGTGTCATCGCTACCCGTTCTCGTGCGGCCTGTAAGGCCATGTATCCATCGGTCTGGGATACTTCCAATTCCATGTAATGCCCCAACGGCAGCGCCAACTATTGAACCAATAGTGTCATTATCCTTCGTATCGTTGACAGCCCTAATAATTGCTTCTTGTGGGTCGTGAGCATGTTTCGCAAGTATGTAAAGAACCGAAGGAATTGTTTCCATTAAACTGGCCCCCGATCCCCATTTTTCGCATGCTTCTAAAACAGAATAGTCATTTTGCATGGCATCATTTATAACGGTTTCCGTATATTGCCACAAAGGGGCGTTATAAGTGCAATGAGAGTTCTTGCTAGTAGAGTATTTTGTATCACCTTCAAGGTCTTTAGTTACACTGCCAAATGTTTCTGCCCACCACGAAGGAATCGGTGCCTCATTCATTGATAGTAGCTGCCAGAGTATGTTAATAAAAGCTACACAAGTCGCGTTATTTGCATAAGAATTATGGGTAATCATGGCGCTGATAGCTGCATCAGCATACATCGATTGGTGAGGGTTACGAAGGTATGGAACTAAAACAGGAGATATGCGCATGAGTGCCCCATTACCTAGGCTATCTTCCCCGGACAAATACCATGGCTTATGGTGATCCTTATAATTCCCAATGAACGCACGTACTGTTGATCCGATGCCCGTAATATGGTGATCACAAAATCTCTTAGCCAAATTATCTGGCACCAGCCCATGGTCTTCTATTAATTGTTTCAACGTCCAGAATGTTAATTGTGTGTCATCAGTAGGAATACCGATTGACCTATTATTGGAACGGCGCCCTGGTAAATAATCACGTATTTCACCATATTTAGAAAACCTTTCTCTGGTGATAAGCCCTTCTGATGTTGCGCCCAAAGAATCACCTATAGCAGCACCAAGCAACATGCCCTCTATCTTATCAAAAGTGAAATATTCGGAAAGATTTTGGGGGACGTTGTTGAGGATAGCACCATTGTTAAGGCGCATGGTCCTATTAGCCATTAAATCATGTAGCAAATCTGTATTGTCAATCATAATATGCGACTAGGCCTTTTGTTCTAGTTGTAGTTTTTATTTATAAAAAATATCGCAATTGATATCTAGAATTCGTCTATACTATCAGGGGCTATTAATTGGACAATGCTATCCTCACCCACTGCCTGCCCTGCCACAGATACCAAAGGACATGATATTCCTTATGGTTTTTTTATATGATAACTAGAATATGCCGAGTGCCTTAAGCCCAAATATTAGGGAGGTGACAGTCGGAATAATCATAATAAAAAATACTCGGTGATGTTTTCTTGTGAAAGCTGTGAAAAAAAGTAACCCACAAACCAAAGCTATAGTAAATTGCGTCATTGCGGTAATTGCTGGCGTCATTTCTATTTAATACCTCCTCATCAATGTTATGTACTTATTTTTTTATGACTGTACTGATCATACCCTGTTTCCGCTACAACCCCACGTTTATGTAAGTTCTTTCAGCTCATTCCAATTATTTGTTGATATAATATCTTTTTATGGTACACTTTTCAACAATATTCAGTTACGCATATTATATTGCATAGGATAAACGTTGATTTTGTGCTCTGCCAATAGGATCAATTCTTCAGTAGTTTTTATTCCAATAAAGCCAGCCGCCCTAGCAGTGTTCTCGCTTTCCTTACCATCTCCTGCGCCTCGTCCTTGTCCATGGAAAAGCGGCCATCGTACATGTAATCGTGCCTTCGTCTCTCGGCTTTTTCGAAGGTATCCAGTATGCGGACGTATTTTTCATCCAGCGTTAGCCAGCAGAAGACAAGCATAGTGCGACGGCTTTTTTCGCCCGCCATCCAGTAGCCCCGGAACTTCATGAAGTCTGTTGGCCGATTTCAGCATTTTTTGAATTTTTGTGAAATTTTTGGTGATTTTAACCAATTTCTGTTGATTTTCGCCTGTTTTACTGATAAAATCACCCCAATCTTCGCGTTTTATTCTGAAAATAATGGCTTTTTTAAGCGGTGACCTGGAAAAAAGACACATTTTATCCCTGACGATTTGGAATAAACCACTGGAACGCAAGGGGCAATAGTTATAGCAAGAAAGCTGAGAGGACCGGGCATGGTTGAACTACTCAATTTAAATAGAAGGAGATTGAAGCATGAATCTGCAGCGACCTAACTCAAATGACGCTACCAGGACGGCCAACCGTTCAAGGAGCATTGTTCCCTCCAGCGGACTGTGTTCACGGTGTTTGGATGGATGCACCGGAAATTGCGAGGTTTTCAAAGCCACATTCCGGGGACGCGAACTTCTATACCCGGGGCCGTTTGGAGAGATAACCGCAGGAGGCGACAAGGAATATCCCGTCGATTACTCCCACCTCAATATCCAGGGATATGCCCTCGGAGCAAAGGGGCTCCCGAAGGGTGTAAAGGCCGGCCCGGACACCGCCACCTTCCCGTCGGTTAACACTGAAACGGAATATGGCTGGAACCGCAAAGTTAAAATGAAGGTCCCCATTTTTACCGGCGCACTCGGTTCCACCGAAATAGCCAGGAAAAACTGGGAACACTTTGCAGTAGGGGCGGCCCTCGGTGGAGTGACACTCGTATGCGGAGAAAACGTTTGCGGGATTGATCCAAAGCTCCAGTTGAATGCCCGGGGTAAGGTAAAATTATCTCCGGATATGGACCGCCGGATAGCAATCTATAAACGGTATCACAGCGGATTCGGTGAGATCCTCGTGCAAATGAATGTCGAGGATACCAGGCTGGGAGTAGCCGAATATGTTATTGATAAACATGGGCTGGATACCATTGAGCTTAAATGGGGGCAGGGCGCCAAATGCATTGGAGGAGAAATCAAAGTCAATAGTATTGAAAGAGCCCGGGAACTACAGAAACGCGGTTATCTCGTTACTCCCGATCCGTCCGATCCCGTCAATCAGAAAGCCTTCCAGGATGGCGCCCTCAAGGAATTCGAGCGCCACAGCAGGCTGGGTTTTGTAAGCGAAAATAGCTTCTACGAGGAAGTCAGACGCCTGAGGAAACTGGGTTTCAAGAGGATCACCCTTAAGACAGGCGCCTACAGCCTGCGCGAACTGGCTATGGCGATAAAATGGGGATCGGTGGCCAAAATTGATCTTCTCACCATTGATGGATCGTCTGGCGGCACAGGTATGAGCCCGTGGCGGATGATGGAAGAATGGGGCATACCCTCTCTCTATCTGCACTCGGCTGCCTATCAGTTCGCTAAATACCTCGCAGATAAGGGGCAAAGACCACCCGATATTGCACTGGCAGGTGGTTTCAGCAGTGAAGATGGTGTTTTCAAGGCAATGGCACTGGGAGCTCCCTTTACAAAGGCAATATGTATGGGCAGGGCGCTCATGATACCGGGCATGGTCGGTAAAAATATTGCCAACTGGATGAAGGATGGCAAGCTGCCGAATACGGTTGGACAGTTCGGGTCTACCCCGGAAGAGGTTTTTGTCAACTATGAGGACGTCAAGAAAATTGTAGGCGCCAGAGAAATGAAGAATATCCCACTGGGAGCGGTTGGCATCTACAGTTACTGCGACAAGATAAGGGTTGGCCTTCAACAGCTTATGGCCGGAGCACGATGCTTCAGCGTCCCGTCAATTTCCAGAAGCGAACTGATGTCGCTTACTGACGAATGCGCCAAAGTAACAGGTGTGCCGTACCTGATGAATGCTTACAGGCCGCAGGCGATGAAAATTCTGGACAGTTAGGATTAGCTCGTCTGAAGCACTTGAGGGACTTAATTCTTCGGGCGTTTCTGCCAATGTTGATGCCCTGTTACGATGGAGTATGCCTAAAAATACGAGAACTACCCATTAGGCCGGGATATTTGTGATTTTACCTTTTCGAACTCCTCTTCTGTGAGAGTGTACTTGCTGAACGGGAAAAAACTCAGCAGGACCATTGCCGCCGGAAATAGGCAGAAAATGATACGGACCCCTGTACTCACGGTCTCAGGCTGAGTGCCATCGGCTACGAAACCTGAAAGTGCCAGGGCAAAGCCCACGATAGGTGGACCCACAGAATAGGCGATCTTCTGGCCCGCCGACCACATGCCGGAGAAGACACCCTCACGGCGCAGGCCGGATTGCATTTCGTCATATTCGATGGTATCGGGAAGCATCGAGAACGGGAAGAGCTGGAAGCTGGAAAAGCCGATCCCTGCCAGGAAAACCTGGACATAGAAAAGCCAAAGCAACAAAGGGCTGGTGAAGAAAAGTGATCCCATCATTACCGTAAATATTGCCAGCCCTATGTAGTATGACTTGATCTTACCAAGTCTCTTACCGACGGCAAGCCATACCGGGATAAACAGGATGCCGGTGACCAGGAAAATGGGGAAGGCCACATTCATTGCGGTCTCGGGCAGGGCCATGGCATATTTCACATAATAGATGAATCCTGCCATCAGGACGCCGATGGCCAGCGCCTGCAGGAAATAGCTGGACATAAGCATGACAAAAGGATAATTTTTAGCAGCTATCTTGATCTGCTCTTTCATCGAAGGCATTTCCTTTTTGGGAGGCAGACTGGGTGCCTTTGCAGTGCCGAAAAAGCAGATGAAGCAGGTAATAATGATACCCGCGCCGAAAATGGCGCCCATGAAGTGATATCCCTGGGGCCCTCCCCCGCCGGCCTGCACCAGGGGCAATGCCAGCGCACCTGCAAGCAATGCGCCAATGGAGGCAAATATCATTCTGAAAGATGTAATCGACATGCGCTCGTTATAGTCGCTGGACATCTCCGGCACCATACTTGCGTACGGGACGTTGACAATCGCAAAAACGGTGCAGCCCAATAGAAAGAGGATCGAGACCTGGAGTGCATTTGCGAATTCACTCCCGTAATTCGGGGCAATGAAAATGGCGAAGAATGTTATACCGAAAGGGATGGCTCCCCAAAGAAGGTAAACGCGCCTCCTGCCGAAACGCGAACGTGTAACATCCGAGATTGCCCCCATAATCGGGTCGGCGATTACGTCCCACAACTTGGGGACGAGCAGCATCATGCCTGCAAGTGCCGGATTTACACCTACAACGTTTGTAAGGAAGAAAAGCAGGTACATCCCGGTTGCAACGATGAAAATATTATTGGCTATATCGCCGATGCCGTAACTCAGCTTTATAGCAAACGGAAGCGGTTTTGCTTTTGCCTGCCCGGCGCCGGTGACTTTTTCGCCTGTATTTCCCATAGCCTCCCCCTTTAATACAGTACCCTTTGCGCCCATATTAATTGTTGGAAAGCAGGTTGTCAAAACCCTGGATGTAAAGTGGAATTCAAGAATACTTTAGACCCATGATTTTTATCATGGATGAACATACATACCGATGTTTGTTTAATGGTATGCTTCTTAATCCTGTTATTTCCAAGTGCATTATAGGTCACGCATTAACGGATACTCTTTTTCTGCCAATACTCCCTTGAAGCTTGCTTTTCAGCACGTAATCAATTGTTATAAGCGTTAATTCTTTGAACGTTTCTAGGCCAGTAAGGCCAGCCGCCGTACCAGAGTACGCGCTTTTTTGACCATCTCCTGCGCCCCGTCAACGTCCATGGAAAAGCGGCCGTCGTACATGTCGTCGTGCCTCCTTCTCTCAGCTTCCTCGAAGGTATCGAGTATGCGGACGTATTTCTCGTCCAGAGTTAGCCGGCAGAAGGCAAGTACAATGCGGTGGCTTTTTTCGCCCGCCATCCAGTAGCCCCGGAACTTCATGAAGGCGCAGCATGCTTCGTAAACCGCATCGTAAGCCCGTGCAAAAGAATGGACCGGGTTGTCCTTGAGGCTTTGTTGGGCGGCAGTAAGACGGCTGTTGGCTGATGCCAGCAGCCCTTGAATTTCATCCTGGTCCGGTAAGATCTTCTCGATCAGGCCTTTAGCGGCAAGCTTCTCGATGCCAATTTTCCCGGCCATTTCAACCACTTTCCAGTTTCCGATGGAGTCTTCGAATCAAAGGATTGCCACGTCGGCCTGACGGCCTCCTCGCAATGACGTATAAACACAAAACCCCATTACGGATAGCTTATACAGCCGCACCTTTCTTTGACCAAAGGAGACATCTCCCTCAGCTTGGCCACGTCGGCCTGACGGCCTCCTCGCAATGACGTACTAACAAAAAGCCCCGTTACAGGTAGCTTATCCAGCCGCATCTTTCCTTGACCAGTGGGGACATCTCCCTCAGTTTGGCCACGATGCGGGGAAGCGCTTCAATGACTTTGCCGACCTCTTCGTGCGTAGTCCACTTGCCCATGGTCAGGCGCAACGACCCTCGCGCCCTCTCGACCGGTATGCCCAGGGCCGTCAGCACGTGCGAAGGCTCGGAGCTGGCTGAGCTGCAGGCTGAGCCGGTGGAAGCGCAGATGCCCTCGGCATCCAAGTACATGAGTATGGACTCGCCTTCGATGAAGTCGAAGCTGAAATTAACATTGTTGGGCAGCCGTTTCTGGGGATGGCCGTTCAAATAGGTATCGCCCACCTTCCCCAGTACAGCCTCGATCAGACTGTCACGGAAGCCCGTCAACATCTCGGCCTCTTTTTTCATGCCAAGCTGCGCCATTTCAGCGGCTTTGCCGAAGCCCACAATGCCAGGCGTGTTCTCCGTCCCGGCGCGCCTTCCCTCTTCCTGCTCGCCGCCGTGCAGAAGGGGCACTATGCGGGTATCCGGCCTGATATACAATATGCCCACGCCTTTGGGACCGTACAATTTGTGTCCCGATGCGGCCAGCAGGTCGATGCCCAGTTTATCAACATCAATAGGCAAATGACCGAAGGTCTGCACCGCATCGACATGGAAATAGACACCGGCCTCGCGCGTAATCTTGCCTATTTCCTCGATGGGCTGGACCGTGCCGACCTCGTTGTTGGCATGCATGACCGAGACCAGCAAAGTCTTCTTGGTGATAGCCTTTTTGATGTCCGCCGGGTCGACCATGCCGAATTTATCGACCGGCACGATAGTAACGTCGACGCCCATGCTCTTCATGAACTCTGCGGTATACAGCACCGCATGGTGTTCGATGGCGGTGATGATGATATGATTGCCCCGCTGGCGGTTGGCAAAAGCGACACCCTTGATAGCGTGATTGTCGGCTTCCGTGCCGCAGCCGGTAAAGACCACGCTGGAAGGCTCGCAGCGGATGAGCGAGGCAACCTGAGTACGCGCCGCTTCCACCGCATCCCGGCCTTCCTGCCCCATGGAATGGATGCTGGAAGGGTTGCCGAACTTATCACGGAAATAGGGCGTCATGGCCTCGATAACTTCGGGCGCCGCCGGTGTGGTAGCGGCATAGTCCATGTATATGTGCTTCATCTCAGGTTCTCCCGACTTTTCAGGTTTTTACCCCGCCGTCAGACTTTGCGCCGTATCTGAAATAAGGCGGATTCTGCAAGCAGGTTAGGCCAGAAGTATAGCAGGTGTTTTTTTCCAAGAAAAGCCTGTTTCTCAATTTCCAGGCCGTTCTTCCCGCAGTAGTTGAAAAAGTCTTTTATGCTCAGGAAATGCAGGTTGGGGGTATCGTACCACTGGTAGGGAAGCGCCGGCGTGACCGGCGCTATGCCCCGGATAGCAAGCTGAAAGCGCGCGTCGTAACCCGCGAAGTTGGCAAAGCCGATGATGGCCTTTTTGCCCACCCTGACCGCCTCGCTCAGCGCAATATGGGGCTTGCGCACTTCCTGCAGGCATTGGTTTAAGACCACATAGTCAAAGGCCCGGTCGGCATATTCCGATAGGCCGTCGTCGATATCCTGGTGGGAGACGCTCAAGCCACGCGAAACACAGGCAAAGATGGCGCGCTCGTCTATCTCAATGCCGCTGACACTTGCTTTGCGGTATTTGGACAGCAGGGCCATAAGGTCGCCCTGGCCGCAGCCCGGCTCCAAGACAGATGATCCCTCAGCCACCCAGTCCAAGATGACGCGGTGGTCCAGCCTGGCCTCTTTCAAATCGCCATTATTCATGCTTGCCGTTCCCGTTATTTTCGCTGACGCTGTTGAGGAAATGCTTCACCAGGTATGACTGCTCCTCAATCTCCAGCAGGAAGGCGTCGTGCCCGTATTGCGAGTTGAGTTCACAGTAGGTGGCGTCCACCCCGGCCAGCTTACAGGCCTTCACAATCTCAAGAGACTGGTAGGCCGGGTAAAGCCAGTCGGACTTGAAGGCCATGACCAGGAACCTGGCCGTAACCCCTTTCAAGACCTGGTCCATGCCCTTGCCATTGTGCAGGTCGAAATAGTCCAGCGCCTTGGTTATATAAAGGTAGGAATTGGCGTCGAACCTTTTTACGAAGTTATCCCCGCGGTACTGCAGGTAGCCTTCGACCTCGAAATCCGGCTCGAACTTCTCGTTCTCCAGGCGGTCCTTGAAGCGGCGGCCGAACTTCTCGCCCATGGACGCATCGCTCATATAGGTGATGTGGCCGACCATGCGCGCCACCGAGAGGCCCCTGGTGGGAGGCGTGCCGCCGTAGTAATTGCCGTTGTTCCAGTTGGGATCGGCCATGATGGCCTGACGGCCGACCTCGTCGAAGGCGATCTGCTGCGGGGAATGCCTGGCCGTAGTGGCAATGGGGATGGCCGAAAGCAGGCGTGACGGATATGCAACCGCCCATTGCAGCGCCTGCATGCCCCCCATCGATCCGCCCGACACACTCAGCAGCTTGTCTATGCCCAACGAACCTATGAGTATTTTCTGAGCATTGACCATGTCCTTAATAGTTATGATGGGAAAATCAAGGCCGTAAGGCCTTCCGGTCCCGGGGTTTTCACTGGAAGGGCCGGTCGACCCCTTACAACCGCCTATTACGTTGGAACAGATGACGAAATATTTATCGGTATCGAAAGCTTTGCCGGGACCTATCATGCCGTCCCACCAGCCGGGACTGTCGTCGCCTTGATGGTAACCCGCCGCATGGGCATCGCCCGACAGGGCATGGAAGACCAGTATGGCGTTGGTCCGGCCGGCGTTCAGGCTGCCGTAGGTCTCGTAGGCCAGCGTCAACGGTCCCAGCTTTTCGCCGGATTCGAGCGCAAGCTCGCCCGGCGGCCTGAGGTATTGTGTTTCCACTATTCCTATACTTTTTGTTTCCAGCATGATGTCCACCTGTTATGCGCCCCTGGCGGCGGCCTTCAAGGCCTGGTCGATGTCAGCTTCGATATCTTCCACGGCCTCCAGGCCGATCGAAAGCCGGATGAAATCGTCCGTGACGCCCGTCTCGAGGCGTTCGGAAGCGGTTAGCTGCGCGTGTGTGGTGGTGGCCGGATGTATAACCAGCGTCTTGGCATCGCCGATATTGGCCAGGTGCGAGAGCAGCTTCACCGAGTTGATGAATTTCCTGCCCGCTTCCAGACCGCCCTTGATGCCGAACCCGACCAATGCGCCGTAGCTGCCGTTGAAGTATTTCCTGGCAAGTTTATGTGATTGATGGTCTTCAAGGCCGGGATAGTTGACCCAGGCTACCTGGGGATGCGCCTTTAAGAATTTAGCCACGGCCAGCGCGTTCTCGGAATGCTTCCTCTGCCGTAAGGGCAGGGTTTCCAGCCCCTGCAGGAAAAGCCAGGAGTTGAAAGGGCTGACCACGAAGCCCACATCTCTCATCCACTGGACACGCGCCTTAAGGGCAAAGGCTACATTGCCCAGCCCGGGGAAATTGCCGAAGGTATCCCAGAATTTCAGGCCGTGGTAGCTGGGGTCCGGCTCGGTAAAGCCGGGGAACTTGCCGTTGTTCCAGGCGAAATTGCCGGAATCTACGATGGCGCCGCCCACGGAAGTGCCGTGCCCTCCGATAAATTTGGTGGCGGATAATACCACGATATCGGCGCCGTATTTGATCGGCTGCACCAGCCCCGTCCCCACCGTGTTGTCTATGATGAGGGGGATGCCGGCGTCATGCGCTATCTTGGCCAGCGCCTCGAAGTCAGGCACATCCAGCTTGGGATTGCCGATAGCTTCGGCATAGATGGCCCTGGTCTTACTATTGATGACCCTGCGGAACTCTTCCGGTTTAGTCGAGTTTACAAATTTAACGCTCCTGCCCAGCTTGGGGAAGGTGTAGTGGAAAAGCTGGTAGGTGCCGCCATAAAGGTTATCGGCGGACAGTATCTCATCGCCGACCTCGGTTATATTCAAGATGGCGAAGGTTTCGGCCGCCTGCCCCGATGAGGTTGCCAGTGCTGCCGTTCCCCCCTCGATGGCGGCTATGCGCCGTTCGAAAACATCGTTGGTGGGGTTCATTAGCCTGGTATAGATATTGCCCAGTTCTTTGAGCGCAAACCTGTTGGCCGCCTGCTCGGTATCTTTGAACACGTAGGACGTGGTCTGGTAGATCGGCACAGCGCGTGCCCCGGTTGCCGGGTCGGCATTTTCCTGCCCTGCATGTAAAGCTATAGTTTCCAGTCTATAATCAGACATTTTACTCTCCGTTTAATTTTATTTTTGGTGTTTGAGATGACCTGTCATTGCGATGGAAACGTGGCATCTCTTCAAAACGTCGTCATTGCGAGCGAAGCGAAGCAATCTTTGAATTAAGGAATCTCCCCTTCGCTTTTAGGGATTGCTGCACCCCTGCGGGGTTCGCAATGACGGTGTGGGGAAAAAAGATTTGCCGCGTAGCTTGCGGTCAGGCGGAGGGCATTGTGCAGGGGACGCGTGTATCCCATCGGCTGGGACGTTCCCCGGCACTCCTTTGCTCAGTGGCTGTGAACTCAATTGCGACTGGCATAGTATTTCCTTAATCTATAGTTTACGCTAAATGGCCGTTCCCGGCACCGTCAGGTCCTGGAAAAGCCAGGTAGAGAGATAGCGCTCACCCGTATCGGGCAGTATTACCACGATCAATTTGCCTGCATATTCAGGCCTTTTGGCAACCTGGATGGCCGCCCAGGCCGCCGCCCCGGAAGAGATGCCGACCAGTATGCCCTCCTCCCTGGCAAGCCGACGGGCCATTATGCCGGCGTTCTCGGCGGATACCTGGACTATCTCGTCCAGCAGGTCGGTGCGCAGCACCTGGGGTATGAAGCCCGCCCCGATCCCCTGTATCTTATTGGGGCCGGGTTTTCCGCCGGACAGCACCGGCGAAGACTCGGGCTCGACGGCGATGGCCTTGAACCCGGGCTTGCGGGCTTTGAGGACTTCAGCAATGCCGGTGATGGTCCCGCCTGTGCCAACGCCCACTATCACAGCATCCACCCTGCCGTCCGTATCACGCCAGATCTCTTCGGCGGTGGTCACCTTATGTATGGCCGGGTTGGCCTCGTTCTTAAACTGCTGCAATAAAAGATAATTCTTATTCTTGGCCGCCAGCTCTTCAGCTTTAGCCACGGCCGCCGGCATGCCCTGTGCGCCGGGCGTTAAAACCAGCTCGGCTCCGAAGATGGCCAGCAGTTGCCGGCGTTCCAGCGAAACGGAATCGGGCATGGTAAGCACAAGCTTATAACCGCGTGCGGCGGCCACGAAAGCCAGGCCGATGCCGGTGTTGCCGCTGGTCGGCTCCACCAGCACGGTATCCTCTTTTATGGCCCCTTTCTCCTCGGCAGCCACTATCATAGCCACCCCGATACGGTCCTTAACGCTGCTGACGGGGTTGAATGATTCCAATTTGGCTACAACCTCACCTTTGGCGCCATCGGTAACCTTATTCAGGCGCACCAGGGGCGTATTGCCGATCAGCTCTAATGAGTCATTAGCAATGCCGCGAGTTAGTTTAGGCATCTCAACGGTCTTAAATTTAACCTTATCTATTTTAAATTGCGTAGCCAATTTATTTTCTCCTGAATTTTTAAGTTAATTTTTCAAATTTGATAGAGCAATTCCTTGCCGGGTTCCTTTTCCTTCTGCCGTTCCACCAGGTCCTGAAGAGTGGTGGACTCCAGCACCCCGTACATGGCCTTTGCTAAGTCGGTCCAGACGTCACGCGCCACGCACGATGGTGCGCGTGTACAGACGCCGGGGTTTTCCACACACTCCACCGGCGCCAGAGGACCTTCCATAACCTGGATGATGTCCAGCAGCTTAATCTTGCGCGGCGGTTTGGCCAGGCTGACCCCGCCTTTGGGCCCGCGCGTGCTGCTCACGATTTTGGCCGCAATCAACGGAGAAATGATCTGCTCAAGATAGCGCAGAGAAATTCCCTGCCTGGCCGAGATATCTTTCAATAACACCGGCGTTTTGCCGTTATGCAGTGCCAGGTCAAGCATCGCCCTAGTAGCATACCTTCCTTTGGTCGATATTTTCATATAAGTCTCCGTCTATCCATTGTCCATTAATATTATAGACAATGTAAAGATTACCATAGCCCCACAAGTCTGTCAATCACCCTAAAAATTAACAGGCCATTGCGAGCGAAGCGTAGCAATCCCTTGATCGAAGGCGAAAGGGCCGCCTTAATGCTGTGAGATTGCTTCGTCACTTCGTTCCTCGCAATGACGTCCCTGGAATTTCCCCTCAGGTTTTACGCTCCTCCACAATTAATAAGTAAACATACCTATTTACTTCGCATAATCTGTCTGTTAGAATGCTGAAGGGTACAAAATTTACTCACAAAGGGGAGGTTATTTTTATGATCAAGACCTGGGGATGGATCAGCTTCATACTATTTTGCCTTGGTGTCATCCTGGCTGTTATCGGAGGTCTGGTATGGCCAGAGAACGGAGTTATTGCACTGATACTTGTCGTTTTCGGCTTTATCATCGGCCTCATACATGTCTCGATTGATAAAGAGGGACATGGACTGGTTATCCTGCTGCTGGCCACGATAGCCATACTGGCCATGACGGCAGCCTTTTCTCCCATTACAGTTTTTGGTTTCGGTAAAATAGCGGCCGCCATACTGGTGAATTTTGCCGCGCTGATGGCGCCTGTGGCCCTCATCGCCGCCATAAAAGCCCTGCTAAAACTGTTCCTCGAACCGCACGTCAAAATCCAGTAGATCATAAACCGACAGGTTAAACGGCACTTACTGAGACAGGCTGCTTTTGCTCAAGTGTGAAGGACGGCCTGTCTCAGAACTTTGCTTATTCGGCTATTCCACCACCCATCACCACATCACCATCATAAAAAACGATGGCCTGGCCGCGCGCTGCTCCTATCTGCGGTTCCCGGTAAGCCACGTGTACTTTGTCGCCCCCCAGCGGCCAGATCACTGCATCATATCCGGTGTGCGAGCTGCGGATTCTGGCCTTGACCTCCGCTTTATCCTTTAATCGGGCTATGGCGATCCAGTTCAATTCTTTAGCACTCTGTCTACCTGTATACAGGTCTTCCCTGGGGCCGACTATCACGGCGTTCAGTTCGGGTTTGATATCCGTGACAAAAAGCGGCTTTGTGGAGGCTACGGCCAGACCCTTACGCTGACCCAGCGTATAATGGACGATCCCTTTATGCCGGCCCAGTATATTTCCCTGCTTATCCATCACCGGGCCGGGCTCCGGCTGCTTCTCGAACAGGGAGGTATAGCTGCCGCAGACGAAGTTCTGGCTCTCTTCCTTGTTCTCCACGCCCAGTTGCAGCTCGACGCTAAGCCTGCGCACCTCCTGCTTTAAATATCCGCCCAGCGGGAAGAGCGCGCAGGACAGCTGCTCCTGAGACAGACCGTAAAGGAAATAGGACTGATCCTTTTTTAAATCACTGCCCTTTTTCAGCAGCCAGCGGCCGGAGGCGGGGTCCTTTTCGGTGCGCACGTAATGTCCGGTAGCGAAATAGTCGAAGGCAATGCCCAGCTTTGACGCTTTTGTAATCATGGCGCCGAACTTGATGCGCCGGTTACAGCGTATACAGGGGTTGGGAGTCCTCCCTTCTAAATATTCGTGGCAGAAATAGTCCAGCACCTCATCCTTATACTCCCTGGTAAGGTCGATAACGTGTAAAGGGATATCCAACTTGGCGGCTACCCTGCGGGCATCTTCGATATCCTCCTCCTCTTCCGGCCCGTAGCAGCCATGTTTGCCCTTGCCCGCTGTGATCCCGCCGGCCCAGATCTTCATAATTACGCCGGTAACCCGGAAGCCCTGTTTCTTAAGCAGCGCCGCGGCCACGGAGGAATCTACGCCTCCGCTCATACCGACAATTACCTTTTTATCCTTCCCGCTCATATTTTTTATAGCCCTGAGCCTTTACACAATGTAAAAGAATAGCATATATTATGTTAACGTTTTAAACAGGATTTCAAGAGCACCAATATGTGGAAAATGATCGGCGCCGGCAAAGGACTTCAAAAGAGGGAGGCCGGCCCGGTCGGAGGCCCGCGCCAGACCAGCCTTCAGACCGGCACGGCCAAAGACCTGGCCAAAAGCGCGGCCCTTACCGGCTATGTCTATCTGCTGGTCGATCGCTCCGCCAGCATGAAGAAGGGCAACAAGATCAAGCAGGCGCAGAAAGGGGCCATCAAATTTGCTAAAAACGCTCTCGAGCAGGGCTACTATACTGGCCTGATACAGTTCGATGATCTGCCTACACTAGTCTGCGAGCCTGAGAAGGATATCGCCAACCTGGAGAAGGCCATCTCGACTTTGACCACCGGTAAGCACACGCATATGGCCAAGGCCATCAGGCTGGCGCACAGCCTGCTTAAAAATCAGACGGGCATGCGTGTCATGGTGATCGTGACCGACGGGCTGCCTAACGGCGAAGGAGATCCCCAGACCAGCCTGCGGGCTGCCGAGGAAGCCCGCAAGGACGGCATCTACATCATCGCCATCGGCACGGACGATGCCAACAGCGACTTCTTGAAGCATCTCGCCACGCGCTTCGACCTGGGAATGAAAATAGAGAGGAATCAACTTGCCAGCGCTATCATAGATTCTTCACGCCTGCTGCCGCCACCGCAGAACAAACTGCAGAAAAGAGGGTAGAGAATAGCACCGCAAAGTCCATGCGATATAAACCGGGTAGCCGTTAATACTTCTGCCAGCCCATGCCTTCATGCAGTCCGCGGACATAGCCCGCCTGCCCCGCATGCTGGAAGCTGTCAGCCATTATCATAATGAGGAATGACCCCAGCGTTGTAAGCGGCGGCAGCCATTTCATTTTTAAAACCCGGTCGAGGTCTTCGCCGGTCAGCGTATTGAAATATTGCTTGGAACGTTCCAGCACGGCGCGGTGATAGCCGATCAGAGTATCGACATCAGGCGCCTCAAAAGCAGCCACATTCTCCTGAGTATGGCCCGTGCCTATATCTCCGGGGTCGGCCGGACGGTTGAACTTCGAATGCCAGCTATCCTTGATCCATAGCTGCTCCTGCCTCATGGCGTAGGCTATAGCGGCATCCTGGCTGCGCGTGAGATGCCAGGCCAGCCAGCCGATGCTGTTGCAGTCCGGCCTGGGCTGCCAGTTAAGGTCTTCCGGCTTCAAACCCTCCAGGACGTGTTCAAGCTCGGCCAGGACCCGGTCGTAACCGTCCGATAATAAGTTCCGGTAGTCCATACTCTTTTCCTCCTTTATCCTGCTTAATCGATGAGTAGTACGCGGCTATCCTGAGCCATTTACAGGTCTTGCGTCATTTCCGCCAGGTAAATGGGCTCCAGCCATATACAATAGCAAAAACGGGCGGCCTTTTCGACGCCGTGAGCGGAAGAACCTCGATAAAAGTCCTTTGTGTCGTAAACATATCTAATTTTCCGCATCCTGAAAGGCTTGGACAACCAGTCCCTGCTATGCTAACCTAATTACATAGGAGGCGGATAATGATGAAATTTTGGGTCCTTGTACTAGCTCTAATATTGATTACCTCGGGTTGTATCTACGTTCCGGCGGGCACTTTAGGTGGAGGAGGGGCATCTCCAACGATCAGTTCATTCAGCGCCAGCCCCGCCAGCATCTCCGCAGGTCAGGTAGCCACATTGAACTGGAGTGTAACCGGCGCTACATCAGTAACCATCGACCAGGGCATCGGCAACGTAGCCATCAGCGGCAGCCGGGCGGTCTCGCCCTCGGCCAATACCATCTACACCCTGACCGCCAGTAACGGGACAACCAGCACGACAGCTACCACATCCGTATTTGTTACCGGGTCCACACCTCCACCCACCAGCTCAGGGCTGCCTACCATTAACAGCTTCACTGCCAGCCCACCCATAGTCACCGGCGGCGGATCGTCAACGCTTAGCTGGGATGTATCCAATGCCACTGCGGTCACTATCGGTCCTGGTATCGGGCATGTCAACATGTCGGGCAACATGCCTGTGGTTCCCAGCACATCCATGGCCTATACCCTCACGGCAACCAACACAGCAGGGACTGCAACAGCTTCAACCACGGTCCTGGTACAAGCCAGCACGGCCATTCCTCCACCCATCGTATTGTCATTCAACGCCAGCCCGGCCGGTATAGTTGCGGGCGCCTCCTCCACGCTGACGTGGAATGTTTACGGCGCCACCTCGGTTTCGATAGACCCGGGCGTAGGCAGTGTTGGCGCTTCCGGCTCCACAACTATCCATCCGGGAACGACCACCACTTATACGCTTACAGCTTCCAACTCGGCAGGCGGTGTAACAGCCACCACTGATGTAAACGTCCTGACATTAATGCAACTGCCCGTTATTCAGTATTTCACGGCCAACCCGACCTCGTTCTTTAAAGGCGGCTCTTCCGCTCTGTCCTGGCAGACCAGCGGGGCTACGCAGGTTTTGTTGAACGGCACTCCTGTATCCACTACTGGGGCCATGGTAGTATCACCTACCTCATCTCAAACCTATACGCTGGCCGCCATTAATGGATTTGGGAATAGCAACAGGACCATCTCAGTGACCGTGTTGATCTTAAACCCGAACCTGTTTAAACAATTGCAGTTGATTCCTCTGCAACCTTAATTCTATATCCGGTTTGATTCGCATAAAGGCCGGCACGATTAAATCGTGCCGGCCCTGTCGCTACTTAATAACACTTTAATCAGGCAGCAGTCATAAATGTCTCACTGAAGCGCCAAATATCATAAGTATTTTATATATTCCGACCCGATTATATAACTATTCTAGATTCCAGTTGCTATACTTTTGCTAGGGCTATATCTATGAAAATAAGTTGGGCCGTATTGGCCTTTATGACAGTACTGGCAGTCTGTATCGTCCCGGGCTTTGGATCATCCTCAGGCACCTCATCATCCGTGGCCGACGCCAATTTCGATGTTAATCCGGGCACCTGCGGCGGCAAAATCGTCACAGCTTCAGATGCCATCAATTCGACTGTTAAAATTTCTAATGTATTTAGCATTTCTGCTGCCACACCCCCACCCCAGGTCGCCTTTAACCCCACCGACTGGGCCTATTGCAAACAATTCACCATTGCCGGATCAACTTCAGATGCACTGACCAACTACCAGGTGAAATTGACTATCAATAAGGGCTCGGGCACCGATTCACCGGGCAGCATCTATCTCAATAATCACTGCCTGGATGACTTTGCCGATATCAGGTTCACCAATGCCGACGGCAATACCCTGCTGGACTACTGGGTTGAGAGCAGTGTGCCCGGCCTTTCAGCCGTTGTCTGGGTTGACCTGGATGCAATTCCCGCCAGCCCCGGTACGGCCGGTTTTTATTGCTACTACGGCAACAGCGGAGCCGCAAGCGCTTCGAACATACAGAATACCTTCGTCTTCGGCGACGACTTCAACGATGCAGCCCTGGACACAACCAACAGGTGGAGCGTCACATCGACTGGCGGCTCCTACGGCGAGTCCGGCGGCTTCCTGACCCTGACAGGCGGCCAAGAGGTCATACGCAGCAAGGTTGCCTACGATAACCAGTATGCCCTGCATGCCAGGGTCAAGCTGGATCAGGTGGCCGGCGTCAGCTACAGGACAGTTGGCTTCAATGACACTTATCCCGATTATAATAAATACTGCACCAGCGCATTTAGCTACTATCCCGGAGACACGTCTTTCACAGCCATCACTGGCGACGGCATAAGCGGGTCAACCCCAACCCTGACTGTAAACGTGGACGCCAATTTCCATCAGACCGAGTGCAGGCGATATGGCTCGGGAGGGGTGAACTATGACCAACTCATTATCGACAGCAAGCCTGAGCTTAACGGCATATACCCTACCGACAAAAGCAGGTACTTGACCATTGCCGCCGAAGCCGGCTCCCATTCCATCGTCCTCGACTGGCTCTTCCTGCGCAAATTCGTATCCCCCGAGCCCGCATGGGGCGACTGGGGAACAGAGCAGCCGGGCGGCGTGACTACCGCCTTGCCAACCCTAACTTTAATTAACTCGGTCGGAGGACACCGACACCGTTGCCGATGCGGCGGTCACTAGAGTTATAACCGTCTCCTGAACCTCCGTCAGCGGTTAAGGCTAAAGTTGAAATGTTAGCCATCTAAGTCATATAGTAATAGAACTATGAAAATAAGATGGCTGGGTCTTACCGTTATAATAATACTGGCAGTTTGCATCGGACCGGGCTGCGGACCATCCTCGTCGGGAACCACCTCGGCGTCAATGGCCATCACAAACTTCGATGTAAACCCGGCTAATATAACTTCAGGACAGACGACGACTTTAAGCTGGGCAGTAACAGGGGCCAAGACCGTGACCATCGATCAGGGCATAGGTACTGTTGCCTCCAGCGGCGCAAAAACTATATCGCCGCTGGCGACTACGCCCTATACCCTGACAGCCAGCGACGGCACCAACAGCACTAAAGTAACAGTAAATGTAACGGTCAAACCCGCTTCAGGATCATCCGCTGGTCAAGCCAATCCCGGCGGTGCCAGCGCCGGCACGCCATCCGGCACTGCGGCTGCCAATGGGCCGGTTATCAATGCTTTCACAGCAAACCCGGCCATCATTGATATCGGGGGGCGCTCTACCCTCCAATGGAACACATCCGGCGCCACTTCAGCCAGCATAAGCCCTGTAATAGGCGCGGTAGACCCGGTAGGCACCATAACCATGACGCCCACCACATCAACATCCTATACACTGACAGCGACCAATGCCAGCGGCTCAACTACCGGCACAGTTAGGGTGATGGTGCCGACTGATAACTCCACGCTTACGCCCGTCATATGGGATTTTTCCGCACAGCCGCCGGTCATAACCGAAAATGAAACGTCCAACATAACTTGGTCGGTGTATAAAGCCAATACCATCTCCCTATTACCTGATATCGGCTATCTGAGTACAGGCGAGAATATAACTTATAGGCGCACTGCCATGGGGAATACCAGAGCTTCGCCGGACGACAATCAAACTTATACGCTCACGGCGACCAACTGGTACGGCACGAGCACTGCCACAGTGGATATAACGGTCTGGAGAACAATAGTCATGCCCGTTCAAGGAAGGCCTATCTGGGTTGAGAACCAATCAATGATTGCGGCCAGCGTGCTACCGGTGGTCACCTGGTTCTCCATAGATCCCGCCACCATCATTCAGGGTAACACCAGCGTAATTAATTGGAAAACCATTCACGCAACCAGAATACTCCTCAATGGGCAACTTGTACCCGCCGAGGGAAGCAAGGTTATTTCCCCATCTGCCGGCCGTGCGGATTCGATGTCGACTGCCTATACGCTCAGCGCCTACAATACCTGGGGTTCCTATTCGGTATCAAAAACCATCACCGTCTTGAACTACAAGCCGGAATGGTTCACGCCTGTAGGTTCAAACTAGAGTGAAATTAACCGGCCCAGGCTAAAGGAGACAGATTTAAATGGTTCAGGCATCTGAAATCATCCGCGACGTTTTCTACGCTCTTGAGTTAGCCGTCTGGATTGCCGCTGCAATCCTGGCAATTCGCATGGTGCGAAGCAACAGTACCAAAGGGGACCGCCTCTTTCTTGTGGGTGTTGCGCTGGTAATTTTCGATCTGTTTATAGTGGTGTTAACATGGATCTCCGTATCTCAGCCGGTGCTAAACTGGATGACCGTGAACAAATGGATCGCCGGCTCGGATGAACTGACGCCGGTGCTGCTGGGGATCAACGTGCTGAGAAACTGCGCCTATGTTACTGGCATCTTCCTGATCGTTTATGCTTTCTGGCTCAAGTTCAAAGCCAGACCGTGATTTGAGGCCTCGCTTACGTGCATCTAGGGTAACATCACGTAAATTAAATACGTTTAAATACACTTTTTTAAGAAATAATTGACATCATTTTTCATCCTGTGTTATCATCTTGGTCACATGGTTAAGGCTTATTCGAATATAACTCCCGTCCGCAACACCAATAACTGGTGGTGGCGCAACATGCTTTTGCATGTCCGGGAGGACATTGCCTGAAAACCATAATCTGATTCGCTAGCAGTTACGCTAAACACTTAACCCTCCTGGATACCAGGAGGTTTTTTTTATTTCCCAAAAATTCAACAGGAGGCTCATATATGAACCAGCATATTAGAAATAAAGCGAAGGCCGCAGCCGGCCTGAAGGAGCGATAGCATGTTTTATCCAACTTTAGAAGAGGTGAAGAAGCTGGCCAGGGACGGCAACCTGATCCCTGTCTATACAGAGGTCGTGGCCGACCTGGAAACGCCTGTCTCGGCCTACCTCAAGGTAAGCCGGGGCAACTATTCCTTCCTGCTGGAAAGCGTGGAAGGGGGCCAACGCATGGCACGCTATAGTTTCATCGGTACGGAGCCCGACAAAGTGATAATAACCGGCCGGGATGACAAGGCAGGCGCTCTGCAGGCAGTCAAGGAGGAGTTGCACAAGTATACACAGGCACCCGTTTTCGGCCTCCCGTTGCTGAGCGGCGGGGCGGTCGGCTATCTTGCATATGAGACTGCGGGCAGATTCGAAGACCTGCCGTCCCTCCAAGCTGATCCCCTGGGTCTGCCGGAGGCCGTCTTCATGCTGGCCAACACTATGCTGATCTTCGATCACGTGACACATAAGGTCATCATCCTCAGCCATGCCCACATCGACGGCGATATAGAGCAGGCCTATCAAAAGGCCACCGAGCGCATCAACGACCTGGCCGAACGGCTCAAAGGTCCGCTCCCTGACCCGGGGACGCCCGACCAGGCCAAGGTTAACAGAAAGGTCCAATCCAATTTCAAGAAAGAAAACTTCGAAAAGGGTGTAAAAAAGATTAAAGAGTACATCACGGCTGGCGAGGCTATCCAGGTTGTGCTCTCCCAGCGGCTGGCTGTGCCCACGGCAGCCGCTCCCTTCGACATCTATAGAGCACTGCGCTCGATCAATCCCTCGCCCTATATGTTCTTCCTGCACCTGGGCGATTTCCACATACTGGGCGCCTCCCCGGAGATCCTGGTACGGGTGGAGGGCGACCAGGTTATGACGCGGCCCCTGGCCGGCACACGCCCGCGCGGTACTGATGAGATCGAGGATGAGGCATTGGGTCAGGAGCTGCTGCTGGACGAAAAAGAACGAGCCGAACATATCATGCTAGTGGACCTGGGCAGGAACGATATCGGGCGCATCAGCGAACCGGGAACGGTCGAGGTCAGCGACCTGATGAACATAGAGCGCTACTCACACGTCATGCATATGGTAACCCACGTGCAGGGCACACTGAAAAAAGGATGCAGCGCCTTCGATGCGCTGCAGGCCTGCTTCCCGGCAGGCACCGTTTCGGGAGCGCCCAAGATCCGCGCCATGCAGATCATCGCCGAGCTCGAGCCGGAGAAGCGCGGGCCTTATGCCGGGGCGGCGGGCTATTTCTCCCACAACGGCAACATGGATATGGCCATCGCCATCAGGACTATGGTCATGAAGGACAGCATTGCTTACATACAGGCCGGCTGCGGCGTGGTCTATGACAGCGTGCCGGAAAGGGAGTACGAGGAGACTTTAAATAAAGCGAAGGCGCTGCTCAAAGCCATAGAGCAGGCCGAGGGCGCAGCGCCCGAAAGGAGGAAGCATGCTGGTATTAATCGATAACTATGACAGCTTCACGTACAATCTTTTCCAGTATCTGAGTGAGATGGGTGAAAATGTCGCCGTGGTGCGCAACGACAAGACGACATTAAAGAAAATTGCCCGCATGGAGCCGGATAAGATCGTGATCTCTCCCGGCCCATCCACTCCCCTGCAGGCCGGCATCTCCAACGATGTTATCAAGCAGTTGGGCGCCAGCCTGCCCATTCTGGGTGTGTGTCTGGGGCACCAGTGCATCGGCTACAGCTATGGCGGGATCGTGTGCCGGGCCGGCAAGATTATGCACGGCAAGTCATCGCTTGTCCATCACAATAACCGGGGGCTGTTCGCCGGGCTTCCCAACCCCTTCTATGCCATCCGCTATCATTCCCTGATCGTCAACCGCGACACGCTTCCCGATTGCCTGGAGGTAACGGCCTGGACGGATGACGGCACCATCATGGGTTTGAGGCACCGTGAATATCCGGTGGAAGGCGTGCAGTTCCATCCCGAATCATTCATGACCCAGTGCGGCAAGGACATACTGAGGAATTTTTTAAGTTTGAGGAGGAATTGAGATGATCAAAGAGGCTATAGGCAACCTGGTATCGGGCAACTCGCTGACCATGGAAGAGGCATCCTCCGTTATGAAGGAGATTATGAATGGAGAAGCTACCCAGGCGCAGCTCGGCGCCTTCCTGGTGGCGCTCAGGCTGAAGGGTGAAACGCCCGAAGAAGTGGCCGGCTTCGCCAGCGTAATGCGTGAGAAGTCTCTAAGGGTATCGCTGTCAGGCCCCTTAATAGATATAGTGGGCACAGGCGGCGACGGCTCCAACACCTTTAACATTTCGACCACCTCCGCCTTCGTTGCGGCGGGAGCGGGCCTTAAAGTTGCCAAACATGGCAACCGTGCCATGAGCAGCCGCTGTGGCAGCGCTGACGTGCTGGAAGAGCTCGGTGTCAAGATCGAACTGACCCCACAGCAAGTGCAGCAGTGCGTGGAGAATGTGGGCATCGGATTCATGTTTGCCCAGGCCTTCCACCCAGCCATGAAATACGCTGCCAGCCCCCGGCGGGAGATCGGCATTCGCACGGTATTCAATATCCTGGGGCCACTCACCAACCCGGCGGGTGCACAGTATCAGGTGATAGGAGTACCCAACGAAGAGATAGGAGATAAAATCGCCCTGGCCCTCTGCCACCTGGATATCAAACGCGCACTGGTAGTGCACGGCTTGAACGGGATCGACGAGTTGTCCATCTCTGGCACATCGTCCGTTTGGGAAGTCAACGCCGATTCTGCCTTGTCGCATTACTTTATTACCCCTGAAGATGTCGGGCTTGAAAGCGCACCCCCTGAATCCGTCAAAGGTGGCACACCTGCGGATAACGCTGATATACTGCGTTCAGTGCTGAAAGGAGCAAAATCACCCGGGCGCGACGTTGTATTGCTCAACGCCGCAGCCGGGATTTATGTAGGCGGCCTGGCCAAAACTCTTAAGGAAGCGGTGGGCCTGGCAAGGCAATCGATAGACAACGGGCGCGCCGCCGAAAAGCTGGACCATCTGGTGAATTTCAGCAGGAGCCTGGCCTGAACCGACAGGGGGAACTACATGATACTGCACGACATACTTGCCCATAAGAAAGCAGAACTGGCCGAGAATATGAGCAAATGCGGCCTGGATGAGATGATCAGCCTGGCTGAACACGAGGCCCGGGCACTGGACCTGTTTGCTGCACTGGCGGGCCATAGTGTGAAGTTGATCGCTGAGATCAAGAAGGCCTCGCCATCCCGGGGCGTCATACGCCGGGACTTTGATCCGGTCGAGATAGCCCAAATTTATGCCGCCAACAAAGTGGCAGCCATCTCCATCCTGACCGACTCGCATTTTTTTGAGGGAAGCCTTAATTGCATGAACAACGTACGTGACGCGCTGGGCGACAACAGGCCGCCGCTGCTGCGCAAGGACTTCATCTTCGACCCCTACCAGGTCTATGAATCACGCCTGTACGGGGCCGACAGCCTTCTGCTGATAGCCGCCGCGGTAATTCCTCCTGTACTCGAGGAACTGATCAACCTCAGCCGCTTCCTGCATATGGAGCCACTGGTGGAGGTGCACGACGAGGAAGACCTGGATGCCGCCCTGACCTGCGGCGCAAAGATCATAGGCATAAACAACCGTGACCTCAATACATTCCAGGTCAATCTTGGTATAACGGCACGGCTCAGGCCGCTGGTCCCGCAGGACAGGCTGGTGGTCAGCGAGAGCGGTATAAGCACGCGCCGGCATATAGACATGATGAGGGAGCTGCATATCAATGCAGTGCTGGTGGGTGAAGCCCTCATGTCAGAGCCACACATCGAGGCCAAATTAATGGAGCTTTTATGACACTGATTAAAATCTGCGGTATTACCAGCGCACAGGATGCTCTTGAGGTTGCAGGCCTGCGGGTGGACATGATCGGCCTGGTCTTCGCCGAGAGCAGCCGCCGTGTTTCCCGTGAGTTGGCCTGTGAGATAACCGAGGACCTCAGCGGACTGGCCTCACGCCCGACCGCAGTTGGCGTTTTCGTGAACGAAGACCCGCATACGATCAATAAAATAGCGCAGGAGTGCAGGCTGGATATGGTGCAGCTCAGCGGCGACGAAAGCTGGGACTGCTGCCGTGAGATTGCATTCCCGGTTATCAAAGCTGTGCACATTACATCCTCGATGCAGGCCGGTGAAATTATCGAGAACATAAAGCAGGGACTGGAGCAGGCCAAACAGCCCCTGCTGTGCCTCCTGGACTGCAGGGAGGACCATAGATACGGTGGCACCGGACACAGCTTCAGCCGGGAGGTCGCCGGGGAAGTCTCTGCAGCCTTCCCGGTGATAATCGCCGGCGGCCTTTCTGCCGAGAACGTGGGCGCGCTGATAGGCGGGGTGAGACCGTTGGGTGTGGATGTCTCATCCGGGGTGGAGACAGGCGGGCGCAAGGATATGGCCAAAATTCGTTCCTTCGTAAAAATCGTCAGGTCGCTGGAAGACCCCGCCGGCCATAGCCAAGATTTTGTTGAAAAATACTTATTGAAAGGTGAGCAGAATGTTACCTGATGATAAAGGATACTATGGCCCCTACGGGGGTAGGTTCGTGCCCGAAACACTTATCCCGGCGCTGGATGAGCTTGTGGCCGCCTACCATGGAATACAGGACGACAAGCAGTTCTGGTCCCGGCTGGAAACACTGGCGCATGACTATTCCGGGAGGCCTACGCCACTCTATTTTGCAGAGATGCTCACACGGCGCTGCGGCGGGGCGCAGATTTACCTGAAGCGGGAGGACCTGGCTCACACCGGCGCGCATAAGATCAATAATGCGCTGGGACAGGGCCTGCTGGCCCAAAAGATGGGCAAACAGCGGATCATCGCCGAAACGGGCGCAGGACAGCACGGAGTGGCCACAGCGGCCGTCTGCGCCATGCTGGGGCTGAAATGTGTGGTATACATGGGGGAAGAAGATGTCAGACGACAGTCGCTCAATGTGTTCCGCATGAAACTAATGGGAGCAGAGGTGCGTCCGGTCTCATCGGGCAGCCAAACGCTGAAAGATGCCATTAATGAGGCGATCAGGGACTGGGTGACCAACGTCGGCGACAGCTACTATCTGATAGGTTCGGTCGTCGGTCCACACCCCTATCCTCTCATAGTGCGCGACTTTCAGGCGGTGATCGGCCGGGAAACACGACGTCAGGTGCTGGAAAAATGCTCCAGGCTGCCCGACTATATCGTAGCCTGCGTGGGCGGAGGCAGCAACGCCATCGGCATTTTCCATCCATTTGTGGGGGAGACTGAGGTAAAGCTGATCGGCGTGGAAGCGGCGGGAGACGGTATAGATACCGGCAGGCATGCGGCGTCGCTGGCCAGGGGCAAGCCGGGCGTGCT